>CALGJW010000618.1 GCA_937930025.1 uncultured Saprospiraceae bacterium
CTACAGTTGCAGGAGACAATGCTCTTTTATCTCCCCAAAATTCTACGAAGCAATTTTCAAAAACAGTCTTGCCTACGAATTTCCTATGGCTAACAATCGCATTGGTTTTCAAATTCCGTACTACCATTCTTGCATGAATACATCCTTCTCTTCTTTGGCTAGTTCGCAACACATCTGCTGTTACCCAAGCGAAGGTTTCCACCATTATTTTCTTTCCTGTGGTATCCACTTTAGGATTTCCACCTTTATCTTTTACAGCTTTAAAACCTGTACTTATTTTTTTCTTTTCTTGAAATTCTTTTTCATTTACTATTTCTGGTCCTAAGTCAATATTATCCACGTTTAAAACCATTTCATAGTCGGGTTCAAAATTCACTGCTCCTATGTGGTACTGCTCCCAGAAAGTATTCAAACTATTTGTATTTATATTTGTCAAATGTCGGTTTACATTTGCTGGTAAAAAGCCATTTGAACGATTAGCTACTCTATAAGCGATATGAACTATTCCTAATTCATGCGCTTTTGCAGTAAGCGTTATTACATCTTTATAATTTCTATCGAACTTCTTAATCTTTGCAAAAACATTATAAGCTTGTCTTGCTGAATTTTTATTTCCTCTTTGAGCTAAGGCTAAATGCGCTCTGCCCTCTTGGTAAAGCAACTCAGAAGCCATCTCTGCGGAATGATTTAAGATGATGTCCGTTTTTACGAAAGTAAAGTTGGCTTTATATCCTTCCTCATCAATTACTGGTAAAAGAGGAGAAATCAAATTTTGTCTGTAAGCGATTCCATTTGCTGTATTAAATATTTTTTCCCATGCATTGGCATCGTTTCTTCGCTTTAAGTAATCAATACGTGCCATGTCATTCTTGTTCGCTTTTTGGAAGGCCTCTTCTAGAGCAATAACATACTTCACTTTTTTCTTAGTCTTACCACGAAGTTTTTTAGTGGCCATTTTGATAGCTAGATCATAATCTCCTTTGTCGACTACTTTTTGAATGTTAGCACAAGCAGAGAGCAAAAAAATTGCAAGAACTGCTAGTATTCCGGTGTTTTTATAGATTGTTGGTCGCATGGTAAATAAATTTAAGGGTTAGAAATCCTTTCTTTATTACTAGACTACTATGCGTATGATCGTTGTATTATTAAAGCCTTAAAGCGCGTTAAGGAAAAGCTAAAGCTACCCTAATGATGGTATTTTTAATGTTTTAGCCAGCCTCAATGCACTAATTTTCAGCAAATTATGCGTAAATCTGGCAATTGATATTGATTTCCTTTAAATTTGAATTTGGTCTATAATAGGGCCATAATTACTGACAAAAACATAACCATGAACATCAAGCGCCTTATAGGTAGCCTAGCCACGGCTATACTATTAATTTCCAACAACCCTCTTTTTGCACAATGTCCTACTGGGGATGTCGTATTAAGCGACCAAGCAGCTGTAGATGCTTTCGTTGCCAGCTATGGAAGTTGTACCACCATTCCTGCCAATTTAATAATTGGAGACAATACTGCACCAATAGTGGATTCCGATATCAACGATATTTCTGGTTTAATAAATATTGTTACCGTTTCAGGGGACCTTATCATTCAAGCCAATCCATTGCTATTGAATTTGGCAGGGTTAGAAAATCTCACGACCGTCAATCAAAAATTTGACATCATTGCAAATGCTGGATTAACGAACATCGATAATCTTTCTAGCCTCACCAATGTAAGTGGATTCTTTAATATCATGGACAACGATGCCTTGACCTATATCTCTAATCTCAATAATCTTACAGTTGGTTTTTCATTGACAATTTCTAACAATAATGCTTTAGCAACAATTTCTGGAATAAATGATCTAACTGCTAATCGAGCATTAGTCATTCGAGAAAATGATAATCTAATGAGTATTTCTGGAATTACAAATTTTACACCTGGTTTGGCATTTGCACTGATGAATAACCCAATGCTTTCGAGCATTCCAAATTTTTCATTTACCTCTCCGGCACAAGTGATCGTTAAGGAAAACAGTATCTTATCTACTTGCAATGTTCCCGGATTTTGTCAATCTATAGATGCGGGCTTTGGAAGTATTTTTGAACTTAACGCGGCCGGCTGTTCTTCAACTCTGGAAGTTGAAATTTCCTGTACTCAAGCACCGCTTCCTGTTGAATTGACCTATTTTGTAGTAAAAAAATTAGGTCGTACAGCTCAATTGGTTTGGAGAACTTCTTCTGAGAAAAATAACCAAGGTTTTGTGGTCGAACATAGTATAGATGGGCAGCGATGGAATATGATAGAATTTGTAGAAGGAAACGGAAATTCCATTCAAACAAACGATTATAATCTTATTCATTCTAAGGTTGTTCCAAATCAAAATTATTATCGATTAAAACAAATGGACTTTGATGGCACGATAACAATTTCAGAAGTAAAAAGATTGAATTTCAAAATTGAAAGCGCAAAAGAATTTGTTCAGGTTTACCCTAATCCAAATAACGGTTCTTTCAGAATAGTAGTACCAACCGAAGAAGGAGTGCGTACTAACCTTAAGTTATCTGATGTACAAGGAAGAGTGATTTGGGAGAATAAGTTAGACGGAACAGAAAATGCAGACTTGTTTTTTGAAGATTTTGATTTGCCAGCTCCTCAGTTATATTTTCTTCACATTCAAATTGGAAGTGATTTCGGAGTTCAAAAAATTCAAGTCATAGAAAATTAAAAATCAAATTAAAACGCAATAGCTCTTAGAGCTTTAGACCGGCTAGATACTCTTGCCGGTCTTTTTTTATGACTTTTTCGAAAAGGAAGAGGCCATCTCACTAAAGAAATTATGCTATCTTTCGCACATGCAATCAGGCACTTTCCTATCACCTTTTCTACAGTTCAATGGGCAACTTCAAACCTTGATTCCAGGGATTTTTCGCAAACCTAAAATTCGCCCATACAAAAGAGAAAGATTTATACTTTCTGACCAAGATTTTGTTGACTTAGACTGGTTAGAAAATTCTTCAAAAAAATTAATCATTTTAACTCATGGCTTAGAAGGCAATTCTCAACGATCTTATATCAAAGGAATGGCAAAATGCTTTGATGACCAGAAATGGGATGTATTAGCTTGGAATTGTAGATCATGTAGCGGTGAGCTTAATCTCGCCCCAAGGTTATACCACCACGGAGAGGTGGAAGATATATCTGAAGTTATTCAGCATGCCATTAAGAAAAATGGCTATGAAGAAATTTGGCTTTCTGGCTTTAGCATGGGTGCTAATATTTCCTTGAATTATTTAGGAAAAAAATCAAAGGAAGTTCCCGACCAAGTAAAAGGAGCTGTCGTTTGTTCTGCTCCATTAAGCTTACACGATGGAGTCAAGGCATTACATACAAAGCAAGGCGCCTTTTACAGAAAGCGTTTTTTCAATATGCTCAGTAAAAAGATTAAAGCCAAGGAGCAACAATATCCTGGTATAGTTGATATTAGCAAAATGGATAGGATCAATCATTGGGAAGAATTCGATCGTTACTTTTCAGCTCCCATTGCTGGCTTCTCCAATGAAATAGAATTCTATAATCAAGCTTCTCCGATCAACTTTATGCAAAACATTACTCGTCTCTGTTTGATCGTAAATGCGAAGAACGATCCTTTACTTGGGCCAGGTTGCTATCCTAGTGATTTAATCGACAAGCTCGATCCCATTACTTTTTGGCAACCGGAAAATGGCGGACATGTAGGATTTTCGGAGCGAAATAAAAAATATTCTTGGTTTGAAAATGTCGCTTTGGAAATGATCGTAAATAGTAAATTATTAAATTGCGTACCATCCAAAATAGCTCAAAATTGAATATACTTCATACTGCAGATTGGCATATTGGTAAAGTTTTGCATAAGCATGCACTACAAGATGAGTTAGAACTATTTAGTCATTGGCTACTCCAAACTATTGAGGAAGAATCCATAGATCTATTACTGGTCTCAGGGGACATTTTTGACCTAGCCAATCCATCTGCCAAAGATCGCGCGATGTATTATGGATTGCTGAGTCAACTTAGTAAACTATCCATTCAAATAATTATTACTGGTGGGAATCATGATTCGGTTGGTTTACTTAATGCGCCGAAAGATCTATTACAAGCAATAAATGTAAAAGTGATTGGAGGGGCCACAGAAAATATAGCAGATGAACTTATCGAAGTTAGAAATAAAAAAAATGAGCTGGTCTTAATTGTAGCCGCGGTTCCTTTTTTAAGAGATAAGGATTTAAGAAATAAAGAAACGGATGAAGCTTATGCAAACCGAACTGAAGCCATTCGAGCCGGGATAAAATTACACTACGAAACGTTGGCTAAACTTGTCAAAGAAAAACATCCAAAACTGCCTGTGTTGGCCATGGGTCATTTATATACGATAGGTGCTGATCCGAGTGAGAGCGAACGCGACATCCATGTGGGAAATGCAGCCGCAGTGGAAGCGTCAATATTTAATGGTTTTGACTATGTCGCGCTAGGACATATCCATCGGCCACAAATTATTGCCAAGAATGAAATGATTCGATACAGTGGCTCTCCTATTGCATTAAGTTTTTCGGAAAAGGATGATACTAAATCAGTTGTCATTTTAAGTTTAGATAAAAAAGGAAAAATTGGCGTTCCTTCAATAAAGCCGGTTCCAAAATTTCGGGCACTTAAGAAATTCAAAGGAGATCTGGCAACCGTGAGTGGACAATTAAAACTATTTAAACCTGAATATCCTTTGACTTCATTTGTAGAAATTGAAGTACTGGAAAAAGAATTCAGCGCGCTAACCATATCTGCGGTAGAAGATTTGAAATCGCAATATGAGGAACATGAAACTTTTAAAATCTTAAAGGGTCGCACTTTTTTTGAAAGCGGTACTAAGGACACCTCAGACCTTTTTAGGCATGGAGAAAATATTGAAGATTTGCAGCCAGGAGAAGTATTTAAAAAGCGTCTTGAATTGGAGGGATTAGAAAAAGAACAAGTGAGTGACTTAAGCGAAGTATTTCAAGAATTGTTAGAAATAATTCAAGAATCTGAGGAGGCATGAAAATTCTAAAAATCAGTTTTAGCAATATTAACAATCTAAAAGGAGGACCCCATGTGATTTCCTTTGAGGAAGCACCGTTGGCTTCTGCAGGAATATTTGCTATCCTCGGCCCGACTGGTTCTGGAAAATCTACCATTCTAGATGTAATCACATTGGCACTTTTCAATCGTATCCCAAGATTTAAAAGACAAATTTCGAAAGGAGAGATGTCTGGTTTAGGTTCTGTGCTAACGCATCATACGACTGAAGCAAATGCCCAAATCCACTACTCTATCAACGGAGAACGCTATATTTCTAAGTGGGAGATATCTAAAACTAGAACGGGAAACTTAAAGGACTATGAGATGTCCTTACAAAAGGCAGATGGAAGCTATTTTGATTTGAAAAAATCTGAAGTCCCTTCAAAAAACGAATCAATCATTGGCCTACAGTATGACCAATTTATTAAATCGATTATACTATCCCAAGGTGAATTTTCTAAATTTTTAAAAGCGGATAAAAACGAAAGAGGTCAACTTTTAGAAAACATTACTGGAACAAGTATTTACCGTAAGATTGGGAAATTGGCCTACGAAAGGCATAAAGAAATAAAAGCTTCCGTTGAACTTGAATTGAACAAGTTGGGAGAAATTCAAATATTAACTCCAGAAGAGCGAAAAGCAATTGAGTCTTCCACGGCAGAAAGTTTAAAACAAAAAAAACAACTTGATCTAAGTATACAAACTTTTCTTTCTTTAAAGCAGGCCAAGCAAGAGATTAATAAATCTAAAGCCGCCATAGCGCAAAAAGAACTAGATGCCTCAACGTTAAAGCAAAGCAAAAGTGCGTTCCAACAAGAATTTGAAAAGCTTAGGCTACATGAAAAAATTAGTCCTTTACAAGCTGATGTTACCACCTATTTGGCTGCCAAGGAAAATAAGATTGCCACTAAAAAGAATTTAACTGAATATGAAAGCGCTTTGGAACTCGCTAAAAATTCCATTAAGGCCGTTGTAACAGAAATGGCTGACTTAACTAAGGAAGAAATTTCTGAAGATAACTTCCTTGCAAAAATGGCCGCCTTCGAAAAGGAAATTAACCAACTAGATAGTGAACTGGGACATTTAAAAAATTCAGGAGTTGAGTTACGTAGTAGAATCAATTCGAAAATTAAAGATTATAGTTTTGAAATTAATGAAAAAGCATCTGCAGAAGTTGTTTTAGATGAATTGATCCAACAAGAAAAGCAACTTGTTACACTAATAAAGCAAGCGGGACTGAAACCCGATGCAGATATTCTCAACAGCAGGGAGCAAATAAAAGAAGAGTTAAAGAAAAAAGAAAATTTGAATGAATGGCGAGAAGTGGTTAAGAAAAACCAAGCCATTGATGAACAGCTAAGCAAAAGTAAAAAGGAACTTTCCACCTATGAGAAACAACTAGAAAAAAATATTCCGTTGGCAGAAAAATCTGTGGAACAATATCAATCCCTTCAGGAAATTGAAAAATTATTAGCAAGGCAAAAAGAAGATGCTATTAAAATAGCTAGTCTTTCAGAACGTAGATCGGAACTAGTAGACGGAGACCCTTGTCCGCTCTGTGGAGCGGTTGATCA
>CALGJW010000619.1 GCA_937930025.1 uncultured Saprospiraceae bacterium
TTGCTTTTATTCAATATTGCTTTTATTCAATATTGCTTTTATTCAATATTGCTTTTATTCAATATTGCTTTCTTGATTTAACAAGATACCAACAAAATACTACTCTGCATAAACAAATTACTATTTTCTTTTGGAAATGAAATAGAAAAGATGAGCCTTTAGGCTTGTTGTGTCCCTCTCCGCCCCATGGTTGGGCTTTGTTTTCCTCTATAACTTAAGAGTTGTTAGAATTATTGATTGTTTTTTTTTAAAGCACGGAACTTTCCGACTAAAGTTGAGTAGTCTTTATTCGTTGTCGAATAAAGTTTATACTAACAGATTTAAATCTCCGCTCAGCATATTAATTTACCGGTTGTGCTTCTTCCATCGGTATAGCCTTCGGCATAAAATAATTCTTCGTATTAGATTCAATCACTTTTTTCAATTTATCCATGTTCCCATCTTCTTGCTGAACCATTGCACCTTTCATAAAGGAAACCATAGATCTTGCAAACCAGCCATTCCCTTTGGTGATTGTTTTTGATTTAATGTTCGTACCTCCTCCATTATTTTCACTAAACACTACTTCATAATCCATGTCCATAAAGTCCATGGAAAAATTCATGGTTATTTTTTCGTTTGGTTGGATTTCTATAATAGTTTCAGTAATAATAGTTTCTTGTCCACCTTGATCAAAGTAGATTTTAGAAACTGCGCCTACCGTTCCGGCAGTACCACTCACTAATTCTGATTTCTGATAGCCTTCTAGCCACTGCGATAAATTTGACTCATCTTGCATAACAGCCCAAGATTCTTTTATTGATTTGCTTACATTGATTTCACTTTCATAAGCGAGGGAAGGTGTGATCAAACCTTTGATTACGAAAAACAATAATAATAAGACAAGTACACCAACTAGAATTTTCAGGAATTTCATGATAAGTTGTTTTGTTTAAAATAAAATTAATAATTTCAAACCAAATATCACAAACTGAAAGTTTCAATTGTTAATCGAGGTAAAGAAAAAACCTAATAAATTGATCCTACAATTTGTATGAGTATACCGAAATTTCATATTGATACCATTAGGGAAAGACTAAGCGAATGACATCTTCATACAACTAAAGAGTTAGGATTTATTATTACTATTGAACTTCCAATGCCTGAAATTATTGAAAGTATAAACCTCGAATCACCTCAAAGTATTCAGAGGAATTTGAAGATTGCAAAGAGTCCTTTAGACTATCCCCTCATCTAGGCTACGTAAAATATTTGTAAACATAGAAGGATGAGCCGAACAACCATGGTGATATTGAGGTTGACGATTATTTAGTATTCTATAATAGTCGGCCACTATTTCTGCTTGCTGTTCATAATTAAAACTTTCGAGTAATTCTCCTCTCTGTAGGTGTTTCATAATATTTGCCGGACCACCGTAATCATAACCTGCCTTTGAACTTTGTGCCCATAATGCTCGTGCTATATATACAAGGCCCACTTGATGATATTGCCAGACATGCGTTAATTCATGTAGGAAAATAGTTGGGCCAAGCGTTCCCCAAGAGTTGATTGTAAATCCACTAACATATGCAAAATGCCACCATGGGGGGCCAAGCAATGCTCTATTGTCTATTTCAATTCTTTTCAATGGAATTGTTTCTCCAAAGATTTGCTTTGACCATTTGACTTCTTGCTTGGTAAGTGCTCGGGAATTAATTTTCAGGATACTTAAAAGCGATTCAAATATTTCGGTTACTCCTAAAAGGTCACCAAAATAAAGAATTAATTCCCACCACCAGAAAAGTATCCTTATGTAGATTTTTGGTTTTTGATTTTCTGGCCACCAGTTGTATTGCCCAGCTTGTAGTCCCAACCATAGATGTCTCAAAAGTCGCTTTGCTCGCTTGGGAAACCAAACAATAATATGATAAGCCCTCAAACCAATCAAGAATATTTTTCTAAAAAGAAAAAAGTCCATAGGGTCAAATTAGTAATTAATAGGGTTCGAATCCATCAACGTTTTTACATCAAATTTCTCAATCTTAACTAAAACAAACTAGTTCCAATTATTCTTATCATTTGCCAAATGACGGTAGGTTATTTTCTCTGGCATATGGAAACTCAGCCATCTTTTTCACACTATAATACCTATTCAATCCAGCAATTCCTACAGATTGAACCAATGCCAAATCTATCATACCAGAAGGAGCCATGCATTCATCTGGAAAAATTAAATGTTGAATTTCACCGACGACCATACAGGTACCACTGGATTTCACTTCAACAGTTTCAACATAACGTAATGCAATTTTAAAAAGACTTTCTTTCACGAAAGGCGCAGGGAAATCAAACAAAAATTCCTCTGTTAGAGAGCAATGTTCAAATTCTGAAACACCTCTTTCAAATTTTGCGGAAGTAAAATGTGCTTGCTCAATAAAATTTTCATGAATATGATTCACCGTAAAACATTTATTTTCCAAAATATTAGAATAGGTATGACTAATATCCGCGTCAGTGGAACGTGTTAAAAATCCAAGCAGGCCTGGGTTCGAACATAAATGTACAATTGAACTAAAAATAGCCAAGTTTGATCCATGGGCAGCTGAAGTTGTACCAATTAAATTTCCCGGCTTAACACCTGCAACCGAATTAACTATATTTAATCGCTTTATTCTTTCGGTTTGTTTGAGATCGTTTTTAGTAAAATGCATAATTATTTTTTTCTACTATTAGGTCTAACATGAGTTTTAACAATTCTATTTTTTTCCAACCTCACTAATTCATTTTTTCGATGCCCCCAAATTTTTAAGCTTGCTTTTTTCCCAGCCTCAGAAAGATTGATTATTGGCCTAGGATAATCCACCCCAATTTTAACTCCACAAAATGATTCGTCCAAAGTAGTCATATTATTAGGTTCATGAATGAATTGCTCAGGAACGTTTTGCAATTCAGGTACCCATTTTTTGATAAAAATACCTTTCGGGTCATGGTCTTTAGATTGTTTTAGCGGATTATAAATTCTAATAATGTTGACTCCAGTCGTGCCTGCCTGCATTTGAATTTGAGGATAATGAATTCCAGGTTCATAATCGAGGAATAGTTTTGCCAAGTGATATGCTCCCGTCCTCCAATCTTGATCCAGATGATGACATAAAAAAGAAACCACCATTGCGCGCATCCTAAAGTTTATCCAACCGGTGGTATGCAAACAGCGCATACAGGCGTCAACCAAAGGGAATCCCGTCTGCCCAGTTTTCCATTTTATTAAATGTCCCGAATTTATCTTCCTTTCTAATAATTCATACCCTTTATTGATACAACGTTTTTCATAAGCACATTCCACTTCAAATTTTTGAATAAAATGATCGTGCCATTTCATCCTAGTAATAGCACCCGTAAAAGCTCTTTTATTAAAAGAAAAATTAGGATGAGATTTTATAAATCTAACTGCCTGACGGATGCTTAAATTTCCAAAAGCCAAATAAGGAGACAATCGAGTGCAACTTGTTCTACTTTCCCTAGGTTTAGAAATAAACCGATGATAATCTTTCCCTCTTTTTTCTACAAATGAATTCAAATATTTCCATGCGTAAATTTCTCCCGCTGGTTGAAAATATTCCGGATATTGCAATAGCTCAGCTTCGAAATCATCATTTAGTGGAAAAGGATTTTCGAATTGCAGAATCGTTTGCTTTGTATAATTATTTCGAAGGACTGGCATACTCATGGTTGTATACCAATATTTATCCCATCCTTGCCTATTACGAATTCCTCGAATCACTCCATTCTTTTGATATTCCCTCCATTCTATGCGCTGACCTTTCAAATAGGTAGATATCTCCTTATCTCTTTGCCAAGTTATTTCCGTTCCAGATTCCTGATAGGAAAAAATAGTTGCAATTTTAAAATTTAGCGTATTTAAATATTGAAATACCCTAATAGCATCATTGTGAAAAACAATTACTTTCCTTCCGAAAACTTCTAAACTTTTGTTCAAATCAAGAATAGAATGATAGATAAAACGAAGATGTCTTAAAGAAACATCTGGATAACTTATTAAGTTGGGTTCAAAACAATAAATAATAACATATGGAATGGCTGCTTGCTCAGCTTCATAAAGTGGCTGATGATCCTGGCTACGAATATCCCTTTTCAACCAAACTATATTGATTTCTTTTTTCAATCCACTAGTTACTTTTATCGCTTTGAAATTTTATTATTGGAAATAAATCGCTGGCGACTGCACTTGAATCGACCTATTTCCGCACTTCTTTTTCTTAAATGCTTCTGACTGACACCACTATTCACTCTTTTTCTCCATAAGCGAAAACTTTTTGGTTTTAGAGTTTTTCTCATCAATTTTATAACTTCCTTTTCTGGCAAATCAAATTGTACTTTGATCGCTTCAAAGGGCGTTCTATCTTCCCAAGCCATTCCGATAATACGATCCAACTCTCTTTCTGAAAACTGTTGACCCATAACTATTAAACTTTCAAGGAAGACATTCCTCCATCTACATGAATAATTTGTCCAGTTATCCACGAGGAGTGATCTGATAATAAAAAAGCGGCAGTTTGCGCTATATCCTCTGCAGTTCCAATTCTCTTTAAAGGATGTCGTTCTGCATTGGCTTCTCTTTTAAGATCTGAACTTAAAAGTTTGGCAGCAAGTGGTGTATCGGTCAATGATGGAGCAATAGTATTGACTCGAATTTTGGGAGCAAACTCGGCAGCCAAAGATCTAGATAGCCCTTCGATAGCTCCTTTTGATACGGCTACTTGTGAATGAAAATTAAAACCAGATTGAACAGCCACGGTTGAAAATAAAACGATAGATGGATTTTCAGCATTTTGCAGAGCTGGTAATGCAGCTTGGATTACTTTGATTGCACCTAATACTTGCAGATCAAAATCTGCAGCAAAATTTGCTGGTTTCAGCCGTTTGAAAGGCTTAAGATTTATAGACCCTGGGCAATAGACCAAACCATCTATTCTCTCGGGTAAAAAATTGAATATAATCTCTTCGGTTACATCCAATTGATGATAACTTAGGTTTTCCTCCTTTTCTATTTTATTAGAATTGTAGGTACCAAAAACCTGATGACCTGCTTCAGCCAAATTTACTGCCAAAGCTCTTCCAATACCCGTAGATGCTCCTATAATTAGATAGTTTTTCATTAGAGGAGAAACACGCCAATGACTAGAATGTTCATTTAATCCTACAACATTTTACTAGCAATCGGCTTGTAAGCTTAGTTACAATACTACCACCATGATTGAAGTCTCCAATTTATTGGCCATTGAAAAGTATTTGAAAAAAGGAGCGACTTTCGGACAAGGTCTTAATCAACTCTTGCCAATTTTTTATTCATGACAATACTATTCGCCATATCTATTGCCCAGGCCTGATAAGTTAATTTTGAAGGATGTACACCATCACTAAAAAAGTCAGATGCATCTTTTACATTTTCATTCCTTTTGACCCAATCCGCCAAACTCATTTTATCACTAGCGTAATAGACATTTTCATAAGATTTCACCAGCTCAATAAGTTCTTGTCCAAATATTTCAACTAGGTTTCCTACAAAAAACTTCAGCAATCTAGGAAAAGCGGGAAATTCTTTAATCGGAGGCATATTGCAAAATACAATTAGCGCCTTAGGATAATTTTTCTTTAGAACATCAATTAACTTTCGAATATCCTTGGTCCAATTCTCAGGAGTATTCACAGTAAAAGCATCATTCGCGCCTAATCCAATTACAATCAATCCAATTTCCTTTTCCTTTATTTTAGGCACAATCTCTTGCAATACTCTTTTTGCCGTGTAGCCGCTATGCGCATAAGCTCTCCAATGTATATTAGCAGAAAGTAACTTTGAAAGTTCTTTAGCTAAGGTTCCGGTAAACCCTTCTTCATGTGTCTCAACCCCTACTCCTGCTATTGTACTTTCGCCCAAGGTAATTAGTCGAAGTTCATTATTCGTTTGAAACCCAACTTCCACTTTCCCTTCGGGACCTTTTGCTTCAGGTAGCTTTGGTACGTTATCAAAAACTTTCTTACCCTGATATTTCAAAATGGGAATAAAAGGAATAGCGAGTAAAACGCCTAAATAATATCTAAGATTCATTGCTATTTATTTGCCGGCATATTTATAAGCAGGGATACTGAATAAACATATTTAAGTAAAAAATGTTCGCCCCTTACAATCATTGACTTTCATGAAGAGCTCCTATAGTCTTAAAGTAATTGATTGGAATAAAACAGATAGTTTAGCAATTCGATTTGTAGCTCAATATACAATTCGATCAATTTCAATCGTCCATTGATGTATTTTTCTTGCCTTTTATTGAGTAAAAAAACTGAACTTTCTCCAAAATCGAACTTTATATTTTCTCCGTCCATTAATAATTTATAGTTCTCCACGTTTTGCGATAAAATAGCAAACTGGTCCTTTAATTGAAACTGTTGTAGTAAACTACCTTCTATTTTATTTTGCAGTACATTACTTTTGTCTTGAATTTCCAAGGCTGTCTCCTTAAGTTTAATCGCTCCTAATTGAATATCTGCCTTTTCAGACCTAAATCGTAAAGGCATTGAAAAATCAAAGCCCCATTTGTAATTAGACAGTATAAAATTCGGAGCAATACTATTTTGAGAGGTGGCTAGCAAAGGATTGTATTTTAACTTAAGCTTAGGTTTCAATTTTTCTTTCTTCAATTTTTGTTCTATCTCAAAATAAGATAATTTGTTTACCGCCGACATCACAATAGGATGATTGGATAGATTAATACTTTCAAAAGTAGCGATTTCAGAGAAGAAAGTATTTTTATAATTTTCGGGAATAGTGTTATCCTGCAGCATAATTGGAGATTCATCAAACCATAAATAATTTTCTAATTGCTGCTTAGATTTAATTACGTTCAATTCGTTTTTTTGTAAAAATGTAATAGCATCTTGATATAAAATAAATGCTTCCAAAGTATCCATTGCCGTTTTTTCTCCATTCTCAAAAGATTGCTTAGTATTCGCATAATAAGAATTGGCAAGCGATATATTTTCATTTAAGATGATCTGAGAAAAATAGTACTGCTGCCAAAATAGATAGGCTAAGGAAGCTTCATAAATTAATTCATTTAAAATAATTTGCTGCTCGTTCTTCATTAAATTTTGAAAAACCTTGGCTTGATCCAAAGCTGTTTTTCTTTCATTGACTATCAAACCTTGAATAGCATCAATTTCTACCCCCAGGTGCCAAAGACCAAAATCACTTGTAGAATTTTCTGGGTTCAAAAAATCTCCTTGCGCATTTTCATACCCACCAACTACGTCAATTCCGAATTTAGTGGGTAATTTAAAAGCTGCGTTAAACTCACGGTAGTATAATTTATCTTCGAAATTTTTGTGATTCAAATCACTGTTCACCATAGGATCCAAGAATCCTTTGGCAGCAAGTAATTCAGCCTGGCCTTCCTCTATTCTTAAATTCGCTTGTTTGGCTACAGGATGATATTTACGTAGATTATCCAAATATTCCTTATAGCTTAATTCAATATTATTCGTTTGTCCTTGGCAAACAAAAACTACCGCGAAATTTAAAATAACAGCCAAAATGAAAATTCTTATAAGTAATCTTATGTCCATTATTTGCTAAGTTGAATATTCTCCAAATTTTTACCATGTGAAACTGGCTTTCCGTTTTCATCCACCCTAACAAAAACAATATTATCAATCTTTATGATAGTTTGTTTTGAAAAAACATTTCTGACTTCGCAAGAAAAACTGATTGAAGTACGGCCAACTTTTTTAAAGCCCAATCCTATTTCAATCACATCACCTTGTGAGGCAGAATTGATGAAATCAATTTCAGAAATGTATTTAGTCACAACATGTTTCGTATCTAGTTTCGTCATGGCATAAATTCCGGCTTCCTCATCAATCCAACGCAACAAGGCACCACCAAACAAAGTATTTCTGGCGTTTAAGTTCTCCGGCTTAATTAATTTACGTGAGTAAAATTTCATGCTATTTTACAGATTTTAGGGGAGCCTTACGTTTTAGATTGGTTTTATTTTCATCTCTATCTTGATAGAAATCCAGAGGAAATCCGTTGAGTTGTCTCCATACTTCATACCAGATAGGAACTTCTTTCAATAGTATAAATGCGTTTACTCCTGTTCCGACCCTAAGTTCATTTGGCCATTTTTTTTCTGACTCATCCGGGCTTATTAAAATCCGATAGAGTCCATTCTCCCCAATGAATTGATCCATTGCCACAATATTTCCTGAGAAAATTCCTGTTGACGCTTTTGGCCATCCGCTAATCACAATAGCCGGCCATCCATCAAACCGCAATCGCACATTATTGCCTAAATTTAACAATGGTAAATCTTGTGGCCGTATATAAGATTCAATTGCCAGATCATATTTAGATGGCATTATAGTGGCAATGTCCGTTCCTTCCTTGATCGTCTCCCCTACTCCCTTTGTAATTGCCTTAGTGATATATCCTGATTGCGGAGCTGTGATATAATAAAATTTCTGTCTTTCATTATAATTACTCAATTGATTACGTAATTTTGAAGTGGCCGCCGTACTTTCCAATTTAGCGGACAAGGCTGACTGCTGATCAGATTGTGATTTCGCCAATTTATCTGCATACTCATTATCGATAGCCAATAACTCAATCGTTAAATTTATAAGATCATTTTTTTGATTTAATAACTTATTTTCCTGGACATTCACTTTAGCTTGAGCCGCCTGTATTTTCAATTCCTTCTCTTGCAATTCTGTTAAAGATTTCAATCCTTTATCATATAGCTGTTGCGACCGAGAAAGTTGATTTTTCGCAATTTCCAGATTAGTTTTAAACGCAACTAAATCAATACTATCAATACTAATTTTATTATTGGCTTGTAAAATTTTATTAACGTTCTGTTCTCTTTTTAATTTTAGCGACTCTTTGATTGCCTTATATTGATTTTGAAGTGCTGTTACTTTTTGTCCATATGATACTATACTTTGAGATTTTGCTTCCACCTGTTCAGATGTCCTTGCAAGTAATTCAGGATCAAAATATTCACTTTTAACTTCAGAAATAAAAACAATAGTATCTCCCTTTTCCACAAAATCCCCTTCTTGAACGTGCCACTTTTCCAAGCGCCCTGCTATCACTGATTGAATGGCCTGCGGTCGTTGTTCTGGAGATCTGGTTGTCGCATAACCTTTAGCCGTAATATTTTGTGTCCAAGGTAAAAACAGACCTATTAATATCCCCAATGCCAAACCAGCAGTCAGCAAAAATGTTACTCTCCTTATGCGACTTTTTTTCAAAAGCTTATGAGCACCAAAATCTTCAAGATTAACGAACTTTGAAATACTATTTTCTGTTATATTCAGCATAGTAGCACATTATTTACTTAAATTAAGTATTCGGTTACTTTTCTCTTTACAATAATAAAAATCAGAAATAACTATAACTGTCCAACTTCTTTTCTCATCCATTATATAATTGATGATGTCTTTTTTGTCTTCTTCTGCTACAAACTGCAACGGATCCTCTAAGAGCAATAGCTTGGGTTCATTTACTATCAGACGGGCAATAAGCAATCGCTGAATGATACTTCTAGGAAGCCTCCTCCCTCCGCTATCTACAAAACTATCGATACCTTCAGGCTGATGAATAACATATTCATTCAATTTTAGCAGATTAAGCACCTCTCTCAATTTCCCTTCTGATACATCCCTTTCCATCGTTATGTTTTCTCTAATGGTCCCTTCAAAGATCTGGTTGGCAGGAAAAGCAACTCCAAAATTATTGAGTAATTTTTCTCGTTGATAATTTGAAAAAGGGATATCGTTTATATATAATTCCCCATCATTGATTTTGTGTATCCCGGCCAATACCTGCAACAACAAGGATTTTCCACTTCCTGACTTACCAGTCAACAATAATTTTTCATTTGATTTAACTTCAAAGGATAGCCCATCCAATATTTTATTTTTTTCATCATTAAAACCAAACTGAATATCCACTGCTTTTAATGACAGTCCTTGTTCAAAATCAGGAATAGCATTTCCACCTGCCTTATCTAATTTCAAATCTGTTACATAGCCAATTTTTTCCAAAGCCGTTAGTACATCATAAATAGTATCAATAATTCTCAATACTTTTTCAACAGAATTAATAATAAGTAATATGATTATTTCTGCTGCAACAAATTGCCCAATATTCATTTGTTCTTGAAAAACTAGCAATCCACCTAGCACCAATAAGCCAGCGGCAAGAATCACCTTAAAGCCAACGAAAAGTCTAAATTGATTTATCAAAACTTGAAAATGACTCTCTCTAGAAACTAGATAATCTTGAACAATGTCATCTGTTTTGCTTAAATGAAATTTGCTACTTGTATTAATTTTAAAACTTCTATTCACCCGGGCTACTTCTTCCAACCAATGTAAAATTGAATATTTGTATTTACTTTCTATCAAACTTGTTTTCAATCCTCGCGGGCCGGTTATTTTGAAAATCAACCATAAGATTAGGGCAAGTGCAACTCCAAGTATAACGAAGTAAGGACTATAAATTGTCAATAGGAAAAGACCAAAAATAATCTGAAAGGTGGCCAATGAAAAATCAATCAAAATTTTCGGAAGTCCCTTTTGAATACTAATTGTATCGAAAAATCTATTCACTAATTCCGGTGCATGAATTCTATCTAATTGTAGAAAAGTTATTTTAGGAATCCTATAGGCAAACTCAAAGGCGGAACGTGCAAACAAGTCTTGCTGTATATTCTCAACAATTCTTAGTTGCAACACTTGTAGCGTGCCAGTAATGGCTATACCGACTAATACAAAACAGACCAGAATAACCCAAGTAGTCGTCAATTCCCCGGTTTGCAAAAAGTTGACAATAGCCTGAATCCCTAATGGCAAAGTCAGATTGACTACTCCAATAAATAATGCATAGGCATAAATCTGGCGAATTTCAACTTTATAATTTTTTAATAGATTCCAAAATCTCGTTATCGGTGGTGTCGTCATGTTTTAAATGTCCTATTCCAGAGGACAAGTTTATTGGATTTTTGGTCAAAATAGCTTTACTTTTACTTATGATAGCAAAACTATCATTTATTTTAACATGAAGCAACTAAATCAATTAAATAATCCTAAAAAAATTCCTTTCCTACCTTTTAACCAGATCAAATAGAAACACATACGAATTTTACTTATTGACGATAGTCAATGAAAACAACATTCGCAGCGGGTAACTTTGATTTAAATTCAATTATTATGAAATTAAGAACATCAATTATCAGCGGACTAATTCTCCTACTTTCATTTACTTGCCATGCTCAAGAAGTTGAGAATAAATGGAGTTTTGAAAAGAAACATGTTATTGGCTCTCAGCTATTCATGCTTTTTACACCATTTTTTGATCCTTCTCCTGAGTATTATCAATTGTCCTACGGCTACAGAATTACTCCAAAAGATGAAATTTCTTTTGAGGCTATTACTTGGACTTATCAAGGTCCCCTTGGCAGACCATATGGACCAGATTACGAACAAGAGGAATCTAGTTTTCCTGGGGATATTAAAGCTTTTGGCGGTGGAATAGCCTACAAGCGGCTGATTTGGAAAGGTCTTTTTGCACAGTTGCAATCAACTGCCTTTCGACAAAATTATCGAGATCAGAACAAGCAAAAAATACAGAGCGGATTTCAACTGTTTAATACTATTCGTGCAGGCTATCATTTTAAAATACTTAAAAAAAGAATGTTTATTGCACCATCAGTTGCTTGTACTTTTTGGCCAATAAATACAAACCTACCCGAATCCTTTCAAGTTCAGGAAGACAAATGGCCCAATTACTTCTTGTTTGAACCTGGTCTTCAGTTTGGGTTTACTTTCTAAAGTAAATCAACTTAATGGAATGCGTTAGGTATTTTCATTAATTGAAAATGGCTTCCTAAAATCATGAAAGGCATCTCTACTTTCGCAGAGACACCTTATCAATAATAATCGATGCTGAGATGCGTGCTGAGTGCATCCCCCCATAGAGAAAACCCTCAGCGCGCGAGCATCATATTAGTCAAGTATTTTTTGAATTCGAATAGCTTTTGGTTCCCTTCCTTCTCTTACAAATCTTAGGCTATAAAATCCGGCTGGTAAATCAGCGTCCATCTGAACTGGGAAGTCATGGCTCCCTTCTAGAAAATGCATGGTTTGAGTGAGAAGTACACGTCCAGCTAAATCAATTAGCTGAAGCGTGACATCCTCCTCTTTTTGCGCCTCGTAGTGTACAAATAAATCGTCCATCATTGGATTCGGATAAGCCGAAACCTTTGTTGTAGATTCATTGAAACGCAATTGGCGTATTTCGGTATATGTTGTTGTGCCGTCGAAATCTACTTGCTTAATTCGGTAATACCGAATTCCTGTTTTATTCGGAGCAGAATCGACGTATTGGTACTGGTTAAGTCTCTCTGATGTGCCATGTCCTGAAACAAATCCGATAGTTTTAAAATCTAAACCATCATTATTGTCAACTGCGACTTGGACTTCGAAATGATTGTTTTCAAATTCTGAAACTGTAGACCAATCAATATCTACGTTTCCATCTTCATTACCGCCAACATTGAAGTCTCCCCAAGTTACTGGCAAACGAGCTCCACTATTTAACTGTATGTTATCTATATAAAGGCCAAATAAGGCATCTTGTACAAACTGCAATTGGAAGGAGGTGGTAAAATGTTGGTCGGCATCAGCCAATGCTTGAGTAATATCTATACCATTCATTGTTGACCAAACTGAATTGTAATCAAATACATGTAAA
>CALGJW010000620.1 GCA_937930025.1 uncultured Saprospiraceae bacterium
GTACTCAAAAATATCTAGGGCTAGCGCGGTAGTCCATTCATTATGATCGAAGGCTTCAACTGCTTCAATACACAATTCAAAAGCAATCATCTCTTTCAAGGTAAGATAGTAAACTGAACCTACCTCAAAACTAATTTCAAAAACTAGAAGACTGGGATCAAAGTCTGCCAACTTAATGAGGTCACCTGAGTCTGTCAATTGTGATATGGTAAATTCAGCATTGGGACTAATATTAAAAACAGCACTGACATCAAAGGTAAATTTATATGATTTTTCTTCTGGTGTAAACTTGTACCAGATCTCGTTGGAGCTCGCATATTCTGAGTTGCTATCAAGACAATCACCTGGCACAGCATCTATGGCACTTTCGGGATTGATGTTGGTCGGAATGTCGAATAACTTAAGGTTAAAGGATGCTTCATGGTCTGAGGATATTTTCATCAAATATTCTTTCCCGACCTCAAGTCCTTGCATCTTAAAAGTAAGGCCATTTTGAAAACAATCAATAAGGGTCAAGTCAGAACAGTTTCCTTCATACAAGGAAACACTTAGGGTAATATTGTTGACAGAGACTAGTTCATGTCCGGTTGATTTCGCAGTAAATTTAAACCACAGGTCTCCACCGTCCAAGGGATTGCAATCTTCATTGGAAATCGTGGCACCTTGAAAATTTCCAGAAAATAAATCTGGATTCAAGCTTGGAATTATTTCCATGGCATTGATGCAATCATTATTGGGAGGTGGATCAGGAAGACACTCATCCTCTGGTGGTATCAAACAAAATTCTCCCTCTCCCGTCGTTCTTATCGTATATAGTGTTTCAAGATCTAAGTCCGTTACATCTATATCCGGACCGCAGGCCAAAAGCGTCAAGGACTCACAGGCTCCTTCATAGATCGCAAGGTTGTTGCTCGAGTCAGTTCTAATCTGATAGCTGGTGTAGCTTGGGATAAAACTAAACCAATTATCTGCAGCCCGTTCCTCTTCCCAACATGGGGGCAGGGCTACTGATTCATCCAAGCAGGCATAACTATCTGTGATGTTTCGACAGATCGTCACGTACTTGCTTGTAAGCATATTAAGAACCGTTGAGCAAAAATTATTACTCGCTCCTTGCAATGCAGTCAATTGTATTCTAAAAGAGGAATTCTGAAATATTCTTTCTTCACTTGTAGAGATTCTTAAATAGTATCGGGTATCTTTTTCAAATTCATAATAAATTCTTCTTCCCAAACCCGCATAATCGAATAATTGTCTACAAAAAACAGGTTCAAGTTCGCCACAATCCCCCGCATAAATTTCTACTTGCGAATCAAGAATCGGAATAGTGCCAAAACTTGAAAACCGCAATTCATAGCTTGGTGTTTCCGCATCAAAAACATACCAGATATCTGTTCCCTGATTGTTTTCACATTCCAAACTATTGGCTGGCGGATTATTCATCGTCCCTAAGAAATCATGTTCATAGGACACATCACTCGTTAAGTGAAAAGCTGTTTCACAACTTGTTTCAAAAACGCCAACTGGAGGAATCATTAAAGTGGCCTCGAAAGAATCGTTGTCATAATCAATAAATCTTATATAGTAACGCGTTCCAATATTTAAATCAGAAAGCAAGGTAGCATCCCTGCGTACACACTTCACCCAAATCAGATTGCTACAATCCCCCTCATACATTTCTCCTTCATCATATTGTCCAACCAAGGCTATGGTTTCTTCACTTGCCACGAAGGTCATCCATACATCTTTAACCCCTGAACTAGGAAACCAACATTCAAGTGGCACCGAACTATAGTTATAATTTATATAATCTCCTGCATGTCCAATCATGTTGGTGGGAAAGGAATAAATTTCCATTTCGTGGGCTTCAGAGCAAATATCACCCTGCCCCAACACCATAGGTCCAGAGGACATAAAGAGGGTAAATAAGAAAACATAGGTAAGATGGGAAGTGGAAATGTTCATCATAATTAAATATAAAAGTTAGTAGCGTAACAATAATATTATTCTTGGTCTAATTGAGTTGTTGCATGTGTTAATGGTATTTTTTGGTGTTTTGTCGCCTTGCATTGCTGCTGCTTCATGAAGGCTAAAAATGATTTATAAAAGCAAAGGAAGCTAAGCCAACAAATAAAATGATTGAGCTGATCAATGCCCAATAAAGTTTAAGATATTTTGACTTTCTAGCCGCGTTTTCTGTTTTGTAGATCAAGTTTTTAAAATTCGGAATGTCTTTAAAATGTCCATACCAGTAATGGACCTAATAATCGTTTTCCTTTAAGATTGCTTTTACCATATACCACAAAACGTTTGCGGTCACGACAACAATTAATAAGGGCCCAAAAATTAAATTATCCATATTTTCTGTTCTAAATGGCGATCGCAAGGGTATGCACCAAACAACTGCACCAATCTCTCTCAAGCAATGAGTTATTGCTTTTTACCCTTTACTAAGATAGCTTTCTCCAAATCAACTCATTATTTTTAATCACAAATAGTAGCAAAAATGAAGATAGTCCACAAACACGAGCTTTCTACCTCCTATAAATTCGCCTCAAACAGGCCTTCTAGGACGCTTTTTGCACATCATTCCCGTTGTTATTATACCTAACGAAACAAACGAAAACAATGAGATCAATTTCCACTTCAGCGCCACGAGCGCTTAAACTTGTTTCCCCTCTATTTCAGTTGATTTTACTGATTTCATTCCTCAGCACTCAGGTGCAAGCCCAGGAAATTCAAATTCAAGATCCCGAATTTTTACGTCAACTATTGGAAGCCAATGTTGGAGATGAGCTGAATTATATTCCATTGGATCAAAATGGCGATGGAATAATCCAAAAAACGGAGGCTTTGGCCTTGGATAGCTTGTTTATCAATTGTGGGGGTTATACCACCAACCGAGTAGAAG
>CALGJW010000621.1 GCA_937930025.1 uncultured Saprospiraceae bacterium
GCAGCATACCCTTCCCATTTTTTTTCGAATACTTGTGCTCCAAAACTTTTCGCTATTGCTTTGGAGTTATCTGTACTTTCTCCATCTACAACAATAATTTCAGATACTACCTTCTCGAGTGCTTCAAGACAGGCAGGTAAATTTTCAGCTTCGTTTTTTACGATTAAAACTGCAGAAATCATTTTACGCTTTTTCTTCAACTTTCATTTCATGTGCAGTAGCAATGAAAAAAGGATTCAACAAATTTTCCTTGTTATATTCTAGAGGGAGGTTTGTGTCGAAATCTACCACCTTTCCTCCTGCTTCTTCTAGGATAATTTGCGCAGCAGCTGTGTCCCATTCCATTGTTGGAGCAATCCTAGGATAAACATGTGCTTGTGCGTTAGCGAGCATCAAAAATTTCAATGAACTTCCTTTGCTAACTAAAACCGGAGTTTTATAATCATTTATGAAAGACTGCGTTGCCTCATTTAGATGACTGCGACTACAAATAATTCCTAGGCCAGATTCCTTCTTGTTGTAAGTCAGTGCGTTCAGCCTTATTTTTCCAATATCATTTAATAGAAAAGCGCCTTCACCCTTCACTGCATAATACATCTCATCAAGTACTGGCGCGTATACCACGCCCAATATTGACTTCCCATTTTCCACCAATGCAATATTGACGGTGAATTCCCCATTTCTTTTGATAAATTCCTTGGTTCCATCCAAAGGGTCTACTAACCAATAACGTTCGTAAGATTTTCTTTCTTCGTACTCGACCTGTTTATTTTCCTCCGAAATAATAGGATATCGCTCTGAAAGCAGCTCCAGGCCTTTACAGATTACCTCATTGGCTGCTTGGTCCGCCAAGGTTAATGGACTATTATCATCCTTTTTGGTGTAGACAACATCCTTAGAACTCTCATAAACAGTAAGGATTGCTGCTCCAGCGGCTTTTGCGATTTTTAATAAATCTTCGATAAATTTGCTCGGACTATTTTCAAACATCAATTGTAAATTTTCGTACTATAATTATCAAGTGATTACCTTCGCAAATATAAGCTATCACTAGACCAATTTTTAAAGCATTAAGTAAAGAAGATGAAAGGCAAAAAAGTATTGGTAACAGGGGGATGTGGATATATTGGAAGCCACACCTTAGTAGATTTAATCCAAAATGACTTCGAAGTATTATCTGTTGATAATTTGAGTAATGCTTATGCAAAGTCATTGGATGGTGTTGAAAATATCACGGGCAAAAAAGTTAAAAATATAAATATCGATCTAGCTGATGCAGCCGCCTGCGATCAATTATTTAAAGATCATCCAGAAATCGAAGGGGTCATTCACTTCGCTGCTTTGAAGGCAGTGGGGGAATCTGTAGAAAAACCATTTTGGTATTTCAAAAACAACTTGAATAGCTTGCTGAATGTAGCGGACTGTTGCGTGAAATATGGTGTCAATAGTTTGATATTCTCTTCTTCTTGTTCCGTATACGGCAATGCAACTGATTTGCCGGTAACGGAAGATACTCCATTCATGGAAGCGGAATCTCCCTATGCCAGAACGAAGCAAATGGGAGAACAAATGTTGACGGATATTTGTCATCGATTCAAAGATCTAAATGTCATCTTACTCAGATATTTTAATCCTGCAGGAGCTCACAGCTCAAATGAAATTGGTGAAGAGCCAATCAAAGCAGGATTGAATTTAATTCCGGTAATCACAGAAACTGCAATTGGCATTCGTGAAAAAACCATGGTGTATGGTTCAGATTACGACACCAGAGATGGTTCTTGCATTCGAGACTATATCCACGTGATGGATTTAGCCAATGCACATACTAAGGCTGTTGAATATCTTTTCGACAAACGTCAAGAAAGTAATTGCGAAGTTTATAATCTAGGAATCGGAGAAGGTGTTTCAGTGTTAGAAGCAATACAAGCTTTTGAATCTGAATCAGGAAAGAAATTAAACTATGTACTCGGACCAAGAAGAGCAGGGGATGTAGTTTCTATTTATTCCAATTATGAAAAAGCTGCAGATCGTTTAGGATGGCAACCAAAGTTTGGAATAAAGGAGATAATGCGGACGGCTTGGAATTGGGAAGTGAAGCGGAGTAAATTGGAAAAAGTTTAATAAATTTTAGATGTATTAAAAAAGCCAAGCTGATCTTTCAGCTTGGCTTTTTTAAATTGATGACTAATTCAATCTGCGTTTTAAACGTTGCATTAAATTCATCTGCTCATGGAAAATGGCAATAATTAATATAGGTTGATTAGTTTGGCTAAGCGCAAAAATATAATGTTTTTGACAACGTTTGATTAATATTTTATTTCCAGAAACACTAATTTCTTTAAATTGTCCAGATTTTTTGGCTAATTCATTTAAGCATTTCAGTAAAGTGTTAGTATACTTTTGAACCTGTTTCTCGCCAAAATTTTCTAAGGTATAAAGAACGATTTTTGACCAATCTTTTTCAGCTTATTGACTTATTAAATATGACGGAGTCATATTAACGCTTACTTTTTAATACGTCATTCGTAATCTGTTCTATTGTTTTATTAGATGGAGAAGCGTTTTTTGCTTTTTTAATTCGAGTTAATAAGAGTTTCTCAAGCTCAGCCATTGCAGCTAGCTCATTCTCGTTTTCAGCATTGAAAAGCTTATTGAGAATATAATCCTTTATAGACTTTCCCTGCAACGCGGCGAGCGCTTTGATTTGTTGATGTTGTTCAGGAGAAATCTCTATACTTAATCTACTCATACATACAAGGTAAAACAATTTGAACATTTGTGCAAATGTACATTTGTTAAATTTTTATCGTTTGAAGAAAGGTAGAGGATTGCAACTCGATTTACGGATGAAATTAAATGAATACACTGTTGTTATCATAGCTAATTAAAAAAGCCAAGCTGATCATTCAACTTGGCTTTTTTAATGCTAGGAGCTTTGGGATTTATTTTCCTCCACCAAAAACATCCTTCAATAAATCACTAGTACGCTGACTAACGTCTGTTCGAATGCCTTCTTCTTTTTTCTCAATCAAACTATATAGCCCTACAAGTGCTTTCTTATTCACATGGTCATCCAACTCAGGATTTAACTTCTTAGTCAAAGGAACTTTATTGTAGGCATTCACCACTGTTTTCCAATAAGACAAAGCGTTCACTTGTTCCAAACTATTTTGTATGATTGGTAAAAATGAACTATAGAGTTGTTGGTTGGTAGTCTTTCGAAGATAGTTTGTCGCGGCATTATTTTCTCCCATCAAAATAGACTTCGCATCTTTAAAAGTCATTTGTTTAATCGCCGAAACAAAAATAGGAGTGGCTTTTTTAACTGCAACTTCTGCAGCCTCATTCATCAAGCCAACCAATTTTTCTTCCACATTCTGAAATCCTGGAACACGCTTAACAGTATTAATCACTTTTTGAGCTTCGTCTGGAATTAGAATTTTAAAAGGACTTGCCAGATATCCGTCTTTTGCAGAAAGCGATTGCACAGCTTTCTCAACACCAACGTTCAAGGCTTCCTTTAGTCCAGCGCCCGTTCTATCGGTTGCAGCCGAAGGCGCAGCCTTTTCCAGTACTTCTTTACCTTTCTTTAAGATATTGTCGAATTGAGCATTGACTAGATTCAATTGGAACAGGGCGATAAGCCCGAAGAGTAATATTCTTTTCATAATAGCAAAACGATTGAGGTGGGTAGTTGTTATGGAGGTTTTTGTTAAAGAAGGCTTAAAACAATATTTAAGTTTAAGATAGCACACTGAATTGAAAGGACAGAACAATAACTTATTTTATTAATTGAAGTCTTCACCACGAAAAAAATTTAGCCACTAATTGCACAAATTTTCACGAATAAACTTACATGTCGATAAAACAAATTTATTCCCACGAAGGCTTGCCTGCCCATTTGGTAGGCTTGCTTTGCAAACGCGAACCTGCCTGCCCTTGGCCGAAAAGGCAGGCAGGTTTTATCGAATTCAAAAGTAGAAATTCGTGGAAATTCGTAATTGCGAAGCAATTCTTCGTGGCCATTTTACACAATTTACGTTATTCGAATTAGTGATAATTCGAGTAATTCGTGGCAAGTCATACACGTTATTCGGAAACTTCAGTATAGGATTAAGTAACTACTCCCGCCTCAAAACCGCATACTGCCTCCCCTTCACCGGAAAAGTCTTAACCTCAGGAATCTCTTCCCCATCTATTTCCTTTCCCCCAGTAATAGAAACCGGCTCATCTGATCCAACATGAATTTCAAAAATCATCTCCTCCTCATTCACCTCATTGGTAACAGTAATCATATTTCCACCAACCAAATAAGTACTGTATAGTTTGTTTTGAAAAAGATAGCACTCCAACCCAATCCCATTGTTTTCATCGACAAGCCAAACTCCAAATTCTTTATCAACAGGCTTCAAGGTATATGCCCTTTTACCCTCCACTTTATCTGGCCCGTAAATAAGAAACCAGTCAAAATTTTCAGTTCCTTCAATAGGATGAATCTGCAATTCCATTTCCAAGGACTGTTTTAATCCGGTTGAATTATAGATTTTTAACTCCCCTTTCCAGTTTCCCACCCAACTTTGGGGAAAATCATTGGTCTTTAAGGGAGGATTTTGGCTAAAAAGCAGGAAATTGCCAAATATTAGAGAAAATACTAATAGGTAGGTACGAATATTGCCGTTGAACATAGGTAGTCTTTTGTTAATTCGAAAAAGGAAGACAACTTTACACAAACCAAAGTAATGAAATATCTTTTTAGCATAATCATAACGCTCTTCTTTCAAGTTGGGTATGCACAAACAGAGCCGATTCAAAAGTCCTATTTTCAGCAAGAAGTGAATATTACTATTGCCGGAACATTAGATGATTCTTTGCATGTTTTTGATGGAGAAATCACGATGGAATACATCAACAATAGTTCAGACGAATTGGACATGATTTACCTCCACCTTTGGGCCAATGCCTTCAAGGATCGTAATTCAGCTTTTAATAGACAAAAAAATCGACAAGGAGAAACAGGGGCCTATTTTGCTAAACCAAAAGATCGCGGGAACTATTCGAATTTAAACTTTACCGTAGATGGAATAGGAGCGGAATTGAAGTACGAAAAAGATAATCCAGATATCGCCAAGTTGATTTTACCAAAGGCCATTGCACCTGGAAATAGCATCACGATAAAATCTCCTTTCAGATTAAAAATTCCCGCTTCTTTTTCTCGCTTAGGACACGTGGATCAAACCTATCAAATGACACAATGGTATCCTAAGCCTGCAGTATACGATCGAGAAGGATGGCATCCAATGCCTTACTTGGACATGGGAGAATACTATTCTGAATTTGGGGCATTAGATGTGACACTTACCCTTCCGGAAAATTATGTAGTCGGAGCGACTGGAACATTGCAAACGAAAAGTGAAATTGCTTTTTTAGATCAAAAAATAAGAGAAACAAATGAACGCATAAAGAAGCCTTTTTCGGACTCCTTGGATATTCCAGTTTCGAGTGACAAAATGAAAACCATTCGTTACACTGCAGAAAATGTACATGACTTTGCATGGTTTGCTGACAAGCGTTTTATGGTTCAGAAATCTGAAGTGATTTTAGAATCGGGAAAAAAGATTGACACTTGGACGATGTTCACGGAGCAAGAAGGGGAGATGTGGAAAAAAGCAATTGACTATGTCGATCGATCAGTGAAATTTTATTCAGAAATGGTAGGGGAGTATCCTTATCCACAGGCAAGCGCAGTCCAATCTGCGTTGAGTGCTGGTGGTGGAATGGAATATCCTATGATCACCGTGATTGGATTATCAGGACGCCCTAAAGCTTTGGATGCGGTTATTACCCACGAAGTTGGGCATAACTGGTTTTACGGAATTCTAGGGTTTAATGAAAGAGATCATGCTTGGTTGGATGAAGGAATAAATTCTTATTACGATCATCGTTATTTAATAAAATATTATGGAGATCCTGCAATGGGTATTCTTCCAAAATTTATTTCAAAAAGAACGGATTACTCCGCAAATGAATTAGGAACATTGTGGCCAGCAAGGGCCGGATACGATCAGCCCTCTTCCACGCATTCAGATGATTTTATTCCGATTAATTATTGGATAGGGGCCTACGAAAAACCTGCGGAGGCATTTCGCTATTTACAAAAATATTTAGGGGACTATCGATTCGATCGTGCCATGCAAAGTTTTTATAAGGAATGGGAATTCAAACATCCTGGACCGATTGATTTTCAAGATCACTTTTCAAAAAATACGGGAGAAGATTTGAGTTGGTTTTTTGACGGGTTTATTTATTCCACTGATCAAATGGATTACGCTTTAAGTGGGGTAGAAAAGAAGGAGGGACATTTTGCGATTAAAGCCAAAAATGTCGGGACTATAAATGGCCCTTTTCCTATTGTAGCCTTCAAAGATAGCGTGGAGCAAAAAGTACTTTGGGTGCCTGGATTTGAAGGGGAACAAGAAGTTGTTTTTCCAGAAGGAGATTATGATCGATTCGTCATAGATGCGAATCATTGGGGAATAGATATTAATAGAAAAAACAATGATGTCTCGCTTAAGGGAAATGGATTCCCTGCACATGTTGATTTCCTTTTTGGTTTAGAAAAGGATGACAAACCATCTATATCCATTGCACCCGCATTGGCTTGGAATAATTATGACAAAGGAATGATTGGTGCGGTGATATATAATAAAGCAATTCCAGAGAAAAAATTTGAATTTGCGTTGGCACCAATGTTTGCAACGGTCACTAAAAAACTACGAGGAGCCGGTCAGCTGAATTACAATTTTTATTCAAAGAAAAGAACATTCATTGAAAAGGCTACCCTAGGTTTTGGAGTCAAGAGTTTCGGTCTAGACTATAATTGGAATCTGGATTACTATCTGGATTACAAGCGTTTTACGCCTTCGTTAAAATTGAAGTTAGCGAAGAAAAACCCCGGTAGTTCAGTAAACCAAACGATTTTATTTAGAACGGTTGTTTTGGGAGAACAGCAAACAGCATTCAGAAGAGACACTATTGTGAGTGGAGGAGATACCACTAGCATGTTAAACTTTGACATTGTAAATGGAACAACCTTGGTTCATAATCTTCAATATGAATATAAAAACAATAGAGGAATAAACCCTTGGTCATTGCTACTAGATATTCGTCAAAGTAGTTATAAAGCTTTTACGGGAGATGAGTCTTACTTACGTGCTTCGCTTACCTGGAAAGG
Organism: uncultured Saprospiraceae bacterium; assembly: GCA_937930025.1. GTDB lineage: Bacteria > Bacteroidota > Bacteroidia > Chitinophagales > Saprospiraceae > JABDJM01. The sequence continues at coordinate 7,232 of CALGJW010000621.1, forward strand.
AGCTTATACTTATGACAAAGGCCGGTCTATTCGAGCAAGAATTTTCGCAGGAGGATTTCTACAAAACACGAGAAGCGAATCTTCTAATAAATATACGAATGTGCAGCCACCGGTCAGGGGAACTTTTCACCTTTCAGGTTTAGGATTCAATGATGAATTGTTTGATCAGACTTTATTAGGTAGATCTGAAAGTACGGGTATTTGGTCTCAACAAACCTTTGAAAAGGAAGGAGGATTTAAAAATCATTTAGATGCTCCAAAACCAAATGGCTTTTCCAACAAGTATATGCTTTCGGCTAATTTGACCGGGGACCTACCCCAAGATTTACCTTTCGGAATTCCGCTTCGACCTTATTTGGACCTAGCTTATTTCGATGGCAATTTCGCTTACACCTTTGGACTGAGCGTTACGGCTTTCGATGAAAGATTGGGCCTTTATTTTCCAATTGCAATTTCCGATAATATCAAGTTCGGACTACAAGATGGATTTAAGTATCTAGGTAGAATTACTTGGACGGTGGATTTCAATAGAATTAATCCATTAAGACTTGCAGATGAATTAACGTTTTAATTTTTTCACTCCAACTAAATAATTGGATTAAATTTGACGTCCGAACCAAGAAGTATATAAAACCAACGCACTCCATGCATAATTACTCTGATATTGAAATCGCTCAGGCGGCTAAAATGCAACATGTCAAACATATTGCTGCTAAATTAAATATTGACGAAGATCATCTCGAACTTTACGGAAAGTACAAGGCCAAACTTCCACTTGCATTATTGGATAAGGAAAAAATTGAACAGTCAAACCTCGTATTGGTGACTGCCATGACTCCTACTCCTGCCGGTGAAGGAAAGACAACAACTTCAATCGGACTAACAGAGGGCTTGAATAAAATCGGAAAGAATACAACAGTGGTACTCAGAGAACCTTCACTTGGGCCAGTTTTCGGAATCAAAGGTGGAGCCGCTGGAGGTGGATATGCACAGGTGCTTCCCATGGAAGACATCAACCTTCACTTTACCGGAGATTTCTCAGCTATAGAAAAAGCGAACAATCTTCTTTCCGCTTTAATAGATAACAACCTTCAAAGCAAAACCAATAACCTGGGAATCGATGCGAGAACCATCGTTTGGAAAAGAGTGATGGATATGAACGATCGTTCATTACGTGATATCACCATTGGTTTAGGAGGTACGGGAAATGGCATTCCAAGACAAGATGGATTTAATATCACTCCAGCTTCAGAAGTAATGGCAATCCTTTGCATGGCAGAAAGTTTTAGCGATCTAAAGCAGCGATTAGGAAATATTCTAGTTGGTTTTACTTTAAAACGTGAACCTATTTATGCAAGAGACCTTAAAGCTGAAAATGCTATGGCGATCCTGCTTAAGGATGCTGTTAAGCCAAACTTGGTACAGACTTTAGAAGGAAACCCTGCAATCATTCACGGAGGACCATTTGCCAATATTGCCCAAGGAACAAATACTATCCTTGCCACAAAAATGGGAATGTCTTTATCAGATTATGTGGTGACCGAAGCAGGATTCGGTGCAGACCTTGGTGCAGAAAAATTCTTAGATATTAAATGTGTCTCTGGAAAATTAAAACCAAAAGCTTTAGTGCTTGTGGCAACTATCCGTGCACTTAGACATCACGGAGGAGCACCAAAAGAAGAATACAATACCGCGAGTTTAGAGCGAGTAGAAAACGGTTTTGGAAATTTACAAAAGCATATAGAAAACTGCAAACTTTTTGGATTGAATCCAGTGGTAGCAATAAACGCTTTTCCAAGTGACACGAAGGAGGAAGTGGCGCTTATCAAAGAAAAATGTTCAGCGCTTGGTGTGCAGGCAATTGTGGCCAAAGGATGGGCAGAAGGTGGAGCAGGAATGACCGATCTCGCAAAAGCGGTTGTCAAAGAAGTGGAAGCAGGGAAAAATAATTTCCAACCTTTGTATGATTGGGAATTACCAATCAAAGAAAAAATCGAAAAAATTGCTTCTTCCATTTATGGAGCAGCAAGAGTAGAGTATAGTAAAAAAGCAGAAACAGATCTGCGAAAAATAAATCGCCTAGGTTTATCCAACCTGCCCATCTGCATGGCCAAAACGCAGAAGTCGCTTTCTGATAATGACAAACTGATTGG
>CALGJW010000622.1 GCA_937930025.1 uncultured Saprospiraceae bacterium
AAAATCGTAGATCATTTAAAGTCAAAATGTAAAAGGTCAAAATTATAAATCAAAAAGTGTCGAAAATCGGTGATCATTTTCTTTATTTTTTTAGTAAAAAACTGGCTTCAACTTCTACAGGAATATTATCAGGTAAGGTTCCCATTCCTACTGCGCTCCGCACCCCTACTCCTTTCTCCTCTCCCCAGATTGCCAAAAACAATTCGCTACAGCCATTGATCACATAGGGATGTCTTTCGAAATCTTCGGTGGCGTTTACCATCCCTAGTACTTTTATGACTCGATCTATTCGATCCAATGATCCTAGGTTTTCTTTCAAGGTGGCAATGATAGCAAGACCAACTTGTTGCGCGGCTTTTTTCCCAGCTTCGACATCCATATCTTTTCCGATGCGCCCAATGATGAGACTTCCGTCTTCTTGCACTGTGCCATGACCTGAGACGTAGACTGTATCTCCTATGATTAGGAATGGTTTGTAGACGCCCAGTGGTTTGGGTGCTGGTGGTAAGGTAAGTCCTAGGGCTTTGAAATTATTATCTGCAGACATATTTACGATTTTAATTTAACAACACTCTTAAAGCAACATTAAGTTTAATCAGAATTTTGAATCCAATGTCGAATGACGAATGTAGAATGACGAATTCGAATTTATTGCGATCGAATACTTTGTGATCCTAAACTACTTGATCGAAATCCGTAATTCCAAAGCTAATTAAAACATTACGTTTTTCGACTCACCGATTTTCGAATTTGTCATTCGTCATTCAATATTCGTCATTTGTTGGCTTTCTTAGTTTTAATCGAACTTACAACAATCCTAAGCAACTCATCTCCTTCCTTCCACATTCCAGAAATAGAATTCCTATACTTCTCATCCAGTCCGACTGTCAATTCCAACCAAAATAGTGTTTCGTCCAGTTCTTCTTCGACTATTTTCATTTTATAAATAAAATCAGCTTTAGATTTCCCTCTGCATGCTGCTCTATAATTTGCAGCCGACGAGGAGGCACTTCTTACGATTTGATTCTTGATAGTTCTTAACCCAGGTGAATTAGGTAATTCTTCTGCCCATTTCATTATGACAATTGCAAAAGATTTAAATCGATCTTGAAGCTCTTTTATACTCACAACTATTTTATTTCATAACGATTAATAAATACTCGATTCACCGATTTTCGAATCACCGATTTTCAAATTCGTCATTTATTTCGTTTTTCGATCACCGATTTTCGAATTCGTCATTCGTCATTCCTCATTCCTCATTCGCCATTCCTCGATTTTTATTATTCTTCCTCCTTCCAAGCTATACTAAATAACTCAAGATCAAAACCCCCACCAACCCCGTCACCGAAACAATCATCTCCATTACAGACCAAGTTTTCAAGGTATCTTTCACTGACATATTGAAGTATTCTTTGAAGAGCCAAAAACCAGAATCATTGATGTGGGAAAACATTAGGCTACCTGCTCCTGTGGCCAGTACCATCAAGGCGGGATTCGCTCCTGTTAATGGAATCAAAGGTGCTACTATTCCTGCCGCTGTTAATCCAGCAACTGTTGCGGAACCTACGCAGAAGCGAATTGCGGAGGCGATCATCCAAGCAAGGATCAATGGAGAAATATTTAGATTTTGTAAAAGTCCTCCGATATATAAACTCACCTTACTGACATCCAAGATTTCTTTTAGGGCACCAGCTCCGGCAATAATCAAAAGGATCATTGCGATGTCTTTGACGGCTTCCATCAAGGATTTAGAAACTTCAGTCATTTTAGTTCCACGTCCGATTCCAAGGGTGAATATGGCTACTATAATGGTAATTATCATCGCGATGATTGGGTCGCCGATAAAATTAATGGTAGGCATCAAAGCGCTAGTTTCAGCTACAGTAACTTTTAGAATGGCTGCACCCGCTAATAGTAAAACTGGAAGTAAAGCAGTGAAAAGACTAATAGCTAAACTTGGCATTTCCTTATCTGTGAATCGCTTATCGCTAAACAAAGATTTTAGGGGAGTTGGATTGTATTTTTTTAGGGTGCTGGCAAAAATTGGTCCTCCTAAAATGATCGCTGGAACTGCGACGATGAGTCCATAGAGTAAAGTTTGCCCGAGATCTGCTCCATAATCTTTTACTAATGCTGTTGGTGCAGGATGAGGAGGAAGATAACCGTGTGTAACACTTAATGCCGCCAACATGGGCAATCCTATATATACGAGGGGTAATCTGGTTGTCGCAGCAACTGTGAAAACTAAGGGTAATAGAATTACGAAACCGACGGAATAGAACATAGGGATTCCGACAATGAAACCAGTCAAGACAACGGCCCACTGGACGTATTTATTCGGGAAGACTTCAATCAGGGTGTCGGATATTCGTTGGGCGGCTCCGCTATCTGCTACCAATTTTCCGAGCATGGCGCCAAAGCCAAGTATGATTACTAGAAAGCCTAGGGTTTTTCCAATTCCATTTTTAATCACGGTACTTATCTCGGCAACAGGGATTCCAAGTGCTAAGCCTAGTCCTAAAGCGACGATAATGAATGATAAAAATGTGTTGAGTTTGAAGTAGGCGATAAATAGAATGAGAAAGAATATTCCTGTTAGTACTATGAATATTTGCATGATTGTTTCAATTTGAAATTGAAAGTACAATTATTCAATTAGAGTAGAAAATTAAAGTATTGGTTTGGAATTGGAAGTGCGACTAATTTTCAGAAAATTGAAATTAACGGCCTTCAATCGCTTAGTTTAGGGTGTTAAATCGTGTATAGGTAGCAACGAACCTGACTGGCGCTCGACAGATTACACGAATCAAACAGTGAGTCGAATAACGTATCGATCGAAGTATTTATTTCCACTAAGCGTGTTTCGCAATCGACAAATATTTACGAATTCTGTATGTGTCGAGTAATGAATTCAACCTAATTCACAATGAATGATTACATGATAATAAAATTGAGGCTACAGCTGCTTGTGTCTAATTTTCAGAAAATTAAAAGAATCGATTTGAGTGTTAGGATTAAGGGAATATTGATTTTTCCCCGAAGGGTTGGGGACTCCCATTTAAATTGAGATTTAGTCTATTTTTCAGGTATTTAAAGGTTGTGATGAGTGATCGAAAGCTTGCAGTTTGAGTGGCGTGTTTCGGGGAATATTGATTTTTCCCCGTAAGTCGGGGATAAATCCCCAAAGCGTATTTTCTTTAACTAAAATGTTGGTATAGGCTTACAAAAAAATTGGGCACCAAACTACAAAATCAGGGGAATATTGATTTTTCCCCGAACGTCAGGGGTAAATCTCCAAAGCGTATTTTCTTTAACTAAAATGATGGTATAGGCTTACAAAAAAAATTGGGTACAAACTGGAAAAT
>CALGJW010000623.1 GCA_937930025.1 uncultured Saprospiraceae bacterium
ATCGCAAATCGCATCTACTTCTGCTTCTTTTGCTCTTTCTAAAAATTGATCTACCAAAACTTTATTATCTGGCATATGCTTAAAAATACTAAGCACATGACGTTCTAATTCATCATCATTAATGACAATTCGCATGCGTTGCCCGCCTAGTACATACGAAGGACGAACTAATACAGGATAACTAACTCGTTTAGCAATAGCTAGTGCTTCATCGGTATCGTTGGCAACACCATATCTAGGGTAAGGGATATGCAAGGCTTTTAGTAAGTCTGAAAAAGCACCACGGTCTTCTGCGAGATCCATGGATTTATAATCCGTACCAAATATTTTTATTCCTGTTTCGTGAAACTGTTTCGCGAGTTTAAGTGCGGTTTGTCCACCTAGTTGGATGATGACTCCCTCTGGCTGCTCCAGTTCTATAATCTCTTGAATATGTTCCCAGTAAACAGGTTCGAAGTATAATTTATCTGCTAAGTCAAAATCTGTGGAAACGGTTTCTGGATTACAGTTGATCATAATAGCATCATAGCCCGCTTCTTTAATAGCCATTAGACCATGTACACAACAATAATCAAATTCAATTCCCTGACCAATTCTATTTGGTCCAGAACCCAAGACTATAATTTTCTTATTTTTGGAAGGAACGCTTTCGTTTTCTGAATCGAAGGTCGAATAGTAATAAGGCGTTTGTGCTTCAAATTCTGCGGCACAAGTATCTACCAATTTATAGGTTCGTCGAATATTGAGTGCTTTTCTTTGGGTCGTTACTTCCTTTTCTTTGATACGCATTAACCAAGCGATTTGAGCATCAGAGTACCCTACTTCTTTTAGTTCTCTAAAGAAATCTTCTGGAATATCTTCCGCAACATTATATCGAATAACTTGCTCTTCCATTTTTACCAATCGCTTAATTTGCATGATATACCAAGGATCGATTCTTGTAAGTCTTTGCACCGTGTTGACCGGAACACCTAAGCGTAGTGCATCCTTCAAACGATAGATGCGATCATCACTAACTTGTTCAAGGCGATCAAGGATGTCAGAAGTTCTGATCCATTCTTTTTTATCTGCGCCCAAACCGAAGCGATTATTTTCTTGAGATTGACAAGCTTTTTGTAACGCTTCTAGGAAGTTTCTTCCAATCGCCATAACCTCACCAACGGATTTCATCTGTAAGCCTAAGCTATGATTAGCGCCATAAAATTTTTCAAAATTCCAACGAGGCATTTTGACAATGACATAATCCAAGGTAGGTTCGAAATAAGCTGAAGTAGTTTTGGTAATTTGATTTTTTAATTCATCTAAATTATAACCGATGGCCAATTTAGCGGCGATTTTTGCAATAGGATATCCGGTAGCTTTACTGGCCAAAGCAGAAGACCGAGAAACACGAGGATTAATCTCGATAGCAATCAGCTCTTCTGTTTCAGGGTTTAGAGCAAATTGGACGTTACAACCTCCTGCGAAGTTTCCTAAAGAGCGCATCATTCTCATGGCATCATTTCTCATTTGCTGGTAAGCCGTATCAGAAAGTGTCATTGCAGGTGCAACAGTTATACTATCTCCCGTATGAATACCCATTGGGTCTAAATTTTCTACGGTACAAATAATAATCACGTTATCTGCACTATCTCGCAATAACTCTAGCTCAAATTCTTTCCAGCCTAAGACGGCTTGCTCAACGAGGACTTCGTGTGTCGGAGAGGCACTTAATCCTCTTTTCAAAGCATCGTCAAATTCTTGAGCGTTATGTACAAAACCGCCACCATAACCTCCTAGCGTATAAGAAGGTCTAATAACAAGTGGGAAACCAATTTTCTGTGCAGCTTCTTTTCCTTCGAGATAAGAATTGGCAATAAAAGAGGGGGCTACTTGCATACCAATTTCTACCATGAGCTTTCTAAAAGACTCTCGATTTTCTGTCAACTCAATAGCGTCTAAATCAACTCCGATTAACTTCACCTTATATTTATCCCAAACGCCTTGCTCTCCAGCCTCAATCGCTAGATTCAAAGCTGTTTGTCCACCCATGGTAGGCAAGACGGCATCGATCTGTCGTTCCTCTAAGATTTGGATGATACTCTCGACGTTGAGAGGTAATAAATAAATATGATCTGCAGTGACAGGATCTGTCATTATTGTTGCAGGATTGGAATTGATAAGTGAAACTTCAATTCCTTCTTCTCGGAGTGATTTGGAAGCTTGAGTACCAGAATAATCAAATTCACAGGCTTGTCCAATAATGATAGGACCGCTTCCAATAATGAGTACGGATTTTATGCTAGTATCTTTAGGCATGGCGCAAAGTGGGTTTAAAATGTATTTCCAAATTGCCCGCAAAGATAGTTAGCGAATTAGAGGATTTAGAGTATCTGAGCGATATTTTTTAAAATAGCTATTTTTTGACTTTAAAGAGACAATAAATGGCGATATAAGTCTAGTTATTCTATAATATTAATTTCAATCGGTGTTGTATAGAACTCAATGACAGAAGCTATGTTTTGGGGCTCCTCTTCGAATTTGTTTAAAACTTTCCGAATTAACCTTAATTTTCCTGTACCTACTTTTAATTGGCTTAAATTTTTAGCTGCTAGAAAAATCTCTGATGCATTACTAGGACCATTAATTGTCAGACTGGCAGGTTTTTTATCTGGATTAATAAAAAAGACGACTAATAATTCTCCTTTTTTGAGTGCGGTCCCTTCCCAAGCAATGGTTGCCCCTTTGGATCGACTAAGTTTTTTTTCTTTAATAGAAAAACTTTCAATTGGATCTATGGAGATAGGGTAATCAAAATGTTGTTGCTCGTTTATCGTAGCGTTGAAAGTATAATTCCCCTTGAAAGCCTGTCCTGATTTTTTGGAACGGTAGCGAATACCATTTTTACCAAGATCTTTTAAATCCATAGGATGGTCTTCAAAAGAGACCTTTTGTATCGCTTGTATCGTTGCTGTTTTTAAAGAATCTCCTATTTTGAAGGTAGCTTCCGCCTTTAATTCTTGGTCATCTTGAAGATAGCGGACATAAAAATTAGAGTAAGCATTAGTTTGTGGAATAGTCGGAGCCGGCTTCTGTTCATTGCTACAAGCACAAAAAACTAAAGCAAATACAAATAAGAAAAATAAAGGGAATCGAAAGTTCATCATCAATTTTTTATGGAGTAATAGTTTAATAGCTTCTCGAAATAATTAAAGCTTCATTTTGCATGGCAATAAGATAAAAGTAAAATAGGCACCAAAGATAATAGTATCCATTGAAATTTTTCGCAGCTAAAGCAGAATTACTAACTTTGTATTTTTATAATGTAGAAGTTGTTTAAAAATTATGTTCAGGCTTGAAGATCAAGCCTGGGTCTATTAAGCTTAAAGATAGTTTTTAAATAAGGTCGTAAAATAGTTGAAGAAAGAAGTGTCAAATATTAAACCCAAGGTACTCATTTCTGATGGAGTACACCCTCTATTGATCGAAGGTTTGGAAGCTGATGGCTATCATTGTGATTATCTGCCCAAAATCAGTTTGGAAGAAGTTCGAAATCGAGTCGAAGCTTATACCGGCTTGATTATCAATAGTAAAATAATAATGGATCGAGCTTTTATCGATCAAGCAAAGAATTTGAAATTTGTAGGAAGGTTAGGTTCGGGCATGGAAATAGTGGATATCCCTTATGCAGAAAGCAAAGGCATCGCTGTGCTAAAATCTCCAGAAGGAAATCGAAATGCTGTTGCAGAACATGCACTAGGGATGCTCTTGAGTTTAGTAAATAAATTTAGACAATCGGATAGAGATGTTCGGCAAAAAAAATGGAATCGAGAAGCCAATCGTGGTGTAGAAATCATGCATAAAACGCTCGGTATTATCGGTTTTGGACATACAGGAAGTCGCTTTGCTAAAAAATTATCGGGGATGGATGTCGAAATATTAGCTTACGATAAATATGTAAAAGGCTTTGGTGCAGAACTTCCCTATGTTAAAGAAACTGACTTAAAAGAAATTCTAGATCGTGCAGATATCATTAGTCTTCACCTTCCATTAACGGAAGAAACCAAACATTTTGTGGATGAAAAATTTATTCAAAATTGCAAAACAGGCTTGGTGTTGATCAATGTTTCTAGAGGTGCTGTCGTGGATACTTTAGCTTTAGTAGAAGCCTTAGAATCAGAAAAGATATCAGGAGCATGCCTTGATGTATTCGAAAATGAAAAGCCAGCACTCTATACTTCCCAAGAACATGAACTGTATGATCGACTTTTTTTACGAGATAATGTTGTCCTTTCTACACATGTTGCTGGTTGGACCTTACAGTCTAAAGAAAGATTGGCGAGCGTCTTATTACTAAAAATAAGAAAAGCAATTCAACTAAAATAGAAACAGCATAAAACGCTCTATTTGAAACCTGACTTATTTGAGTATTAAGGTATGCTTTTTATTCACATAAAATAGTACCTTTACATAAAGCTCGAAAATAATTCTAATTAGAGCAGTTAGATTTTTAAGCGTAATAATTCACAGCGTCTTTCCAGGAATCGACAGAAAACTAAATCTTATTTGTAGTTAAGGACTGTAAATTAGTGATGACTAATTTTAACAGAAGGATATTATGTCTAACTTTTTAACTAGGGAATACTTCTTTTTTTATGTTAAAGCTTCTAGGCTTTGTCATTTTAGAGACACGGGAAGACTAATTTTTTTTGATATAATTGTTAAATTCCTTAACATTGTGATCTTAGTCGAAAAACTATACGCTTTCATCGCTATTTTTTGTGAACATTTGAAAGCATGAAATTTCAATACTTTCGTCAAAACTTAAAACATGTTTTATATGGCACGTAAATTTTTACTCTTACTCACTTTCGCAATTATCAGTACACTGACCTACGCCCAAACTTCTTTGGAAGGTAAGGTAACGGATAAAGATACTGGCGAAGAACTAATTGGTGCTAATATCCTTTTAGAAAAAAATGGATCATTTGCTTCAGGTTCTAGTACAGACTTTGATGGAAACTATAGTATTAATATAGATCCAGGTACTTATGACATTACTGTGTCTTATATAGGATCTCCTGATAACAAGATTACAGGTGTCGTCGTTAAAGCAGGTCAAGCCAATCGACTTGACGTGCAGTTAGGTGGAGGAGATGGCGTCCTTTTAGATGTCGTCGTTGTTACAGAATATAAAGTTCCTCTAATCGAACAAGATAATACAACCTCTGGTGGTGTTGTAACTTCTGAACAAATCAAAAACCTTCCAACAAAAAATATTAACGCATTAGCTGCTCAAACAGCAGGTATCGCTTCTTCGGATGAAGGAGAGGCACTTAACGTTAAAGGAGGAAGATCTAGTGGTACTAATTACTATATTGATGGTATTCGGGTAAGTGGTAACTTAATTCCACAATCTGAAATTGATCAAATGCAGGTAATCACTGGTGGGGTAGGCGCTCAATATGGAGATGTTACCGGAGGTATTATCTCTATCACAACGAAAGGACCTTCCAATAGGTTTACTGGAGGAGTGGAGATAGAAACTTCGGAATACTTAGACAATTTTGGATATAACCTTGCTAGTCTTAACCTTAGTGGACCTATATTGAAAAAGAAAACAGGAGAATCTATTTTGGGATTTCGTATCTCAGGACAGTATATTCTTCGAGATGATGATGATCCACCGGCAACAGGTGTTTATCGAGTAAAAGACGATGTATTAGAAGAATTGAAGAAACAGCCATTGACAAGAGTAGGTTCAGCTCTACTT
>CALGJW010000624.1 GCA_937930025.1 uncultured Saprospiraceae bacterium
TATCCAGTCAACCATTTTCTTAACGATAGGGTTGCTTAAATCTAAGTTTTCATTCCCTTTAGCAGAAGTGTCTTTGGGAGTATCTTTTTTGTTCTTCTTAAATTTGTCAAATAGTCCCATAAAATTTCACTTGATTATGCAGAACGCCCCAGCTAAATGCCCACACCGAGTTCCAAAGAGTTGGCATTTTAACTTGTGTTGTGGTGCGTTACCCTCTCTAACCGTCAAGATAGCCTTTTTTCAAAAAATAGCAACCGCCGCTCAGCAGAAAATCCAGCCCCCCGAAAAGCATACAAAATCAAGGAAACCTCAACAACCGCTAACGTTCAAGTAGGTCCCAAGCAGGACCTCGAATCCTCACCGTCTACCGAGAAAAGCAAGGCTGACACCACCATCACCTATTCTAAGAAATACCACTCGGTTCCATAGTCGCTTGCACGGTCCGCCGAGTGGAAGGACGTGAATAGAAGATCGGATCATTGTTGAGGAGGAGGGAAGCTAGGGTTCTTATGCATCACAACGTCCCGCATCCCTGACGTAGCCAGCTTTCAATTTCATTTATTTGTTTTCAAAACTCTCCTTAATTAGCTTCGAAATCCTTGAACTTGCCTTTGTTCGATTATCAACAATACTTCTGTATTCTTCGAACAATTCATTTTGAATTTCTCCATTAATAGTAATAATCTTTTCGAAATTGTTTTTTAATTTTTCTTTCACTTCATCTTTTGAATTATCACCTCTCGAAAACGCTATTCTCAAATCTTCTTTCAACAGGATTCTTTCTCTATATAAATTTTCGACTTCAACTAATTGCTTCTCTTTTAGACCTTGAAGCTTAGTTGATGAAATAAGCAAGGCTTTCATAATTTCATTTAAATCTTCATCTCTTCCGAAAATTTGGTAAGATGCAGATGCAATGTTGAATTTGTGCTTTAGGGTTGTAAGTTCTTTGACTACATCTTTTCTTATATGCAAATTATTCTCATCGATATCCAATGCGGATTTATCCATGATTGTACTGACCCAATCCACATGAGCTGTATAGGTATTTAAAAGGCTACTCCTCTTTTCATTAAGAAAACTGGTTTGTTGACCCGAAATCAAATTAAGCTCACTCTTTAATTCGGTAATATTTTTTTGAATATCCCCTGTTTGGTTTATAAACTTTTCGCCTAACTCAGCTGTCAATTCATTTTTGTATTTGGCTAAACCTCTTTCGAAAAATGAATTCGCATACTTTATAAGAAAGGCTTTATGATATATCCAAATTGAAATTCCGATAACAATTAGCAGAATTGCCCCAAATACACCGAGAGCTCCATATAACTGTTCGATTTGGATAAGTTTATTGGCAAGTTTATCTGCTTCTTCCATTTTCATTTTCTCTTTAGTTGGCTATAACGTCCCGTGTATATAGCGTTGCGAACTTTTGCTCACTATAAACACATACACGTTGTTACTATCCGTTTTTAATTTTTTTTAATGAATAATTCTTTTAATTCCTTCAGATTCTTTGGTACTCTATCTGCTGCACTAAGCTCAATTTCGCCTTCATATTTCGTGAATAGGAATAATGGAATGCTCAGCTTTAATTTATGTTTGATTCCAATTTGGGACTTTTTCATTGAAGAAGCTACCTTTTTTACATCTTGATTTTTTGATGATTCTATTCGTTCAGCAATACTTTGAGCTAATTGATTCACTTCGTCTTCTGATAAATTCTTTGATTCAAAGGAAGAAATAATGTCTTCAGAAATTTCTTTTACTCTTTCCGAAATCTGATTATCGAATCCCTCCATCAGTATTGAAATATTTTTTCGCAATTCTGCAATATTTGAATCAAGTAAGTCAAAGACTTTAATATGCTCATGCATAAAAGTATTTGTATCTCTTATGAACTCAGATAGCTTTCCATTAGTATCTGCTGTTTTCAGCTCCGTAAAATAATCTATCCACATGTTCATCCACTCGAAAACAATCTCATTAGCAGGCAACTCATTTTGCGAGAAAATCTTTTCTTGTCTGATTCGACGTTTTTCATTTATTAATCTAAAAACGGTCTCATTGTCTTCTAAAAATTTTTCCTTGATACTGTTATCAACAGCTAACAACAATGACTTGCTATAATTTTCGAGGTCGACAATTAGCTGATTAGTTGTTTTTACATTTGAGATCGCAATACCCGTATATCTATTTACTTTTATATTATAGAGGAATAAGTTCATTGGGATTTTACCAGTCAGTCTTTCTTTTATTGTTGAAATTTCCCCAATACTTGGCATTGAACTTAACCATGTTTGAAACAAAACGTACAATTCTCCTATATCTCCGTTATTCTTTTTTCTTTCTTCTATTTCTTTTCTCCCCGGAGATATATGCTCTAACAGTTTAAGTTTCATGTCATCGTTAAAGTCGCAGTCATCAAATTTTGCCCATTCAATAAAGTTAGTTACAGCGTTATCAAATATGTGACTTCCCCATCCAGGATTTCCCAAGTTATTATTTAGATAATCATAGTACTGACTTATAATTTCAAACCAATCATCTTTAGCAATATTGTCTTCCACACAATGGATAAAATATCGGACACTATTGTAAATTTGGTCTGTTACAAATCCATATTGTTGCTTGTCAAAACCTTCCAGAGAATTAAATCTTTTATGAGAATCGCAACAATTTGGAAAAGAATCCCACCAATTGTCTATTCCATCTCTGATTGATTGAAAGAAACTTTCTGTACCAGCATATTCTTTTACCTCAAAATCATTTAGAGGATAGGAGCGAGTTGGATAAAGGATGAAATCACCTTCTAATTGCCATAAAGGTCCGATTTTCTTAATATTTACCTTTTTGAATTTTGGTTTTTCTGGCATTTGTTTTTTCTTTTTAATGGCTGGTAACGAGTAATTGTATGCTGCGTCTCTCTGAGGTACGAAGAGAAATGACCTGATATATATTGTTATGAGCTTTATTTATTTGCTTCAATGTCTTCTTTAGTCTCTTCTTCAATAAACTGTTTACAATTCTCGTTAATATATTTAATAGTATTGTCTAAATATTTTCTTGGATATCCTGACATATCTGAATAAAATTTCCTAATCAGATCAACAGCAACAGCGGGATTCATACCTGGTTCAAATTCATCTATGTTCTCATCAGTGATCTCTTCAACTCGATCAAGAGCATTGGCCCAAAATATCCAATTTATAGAAATATGAGTTATTAGACCATTTTTTGTTGGTATTAAACTTCTTAGACAGGAACTTTCAAAATCGTGTTCATCATCACAATATTTATCTATATCAGTTTCAGTTCTATGGTCAAGTAATATACCATACATTTGTAGTTCTTCTTCTAATTTATATGCATCAATTAAAGGTTGTCCAAAGAATAATGAAGATTTGAAATTAGCAGTAAACAAGCCTTTTGAAACAGCACCCTTTAAAGGGATTTTGTTTATTAGGCAGTGAACAAAGAAATTCTGTAAGACAAAGAGAAGACTGTGTAGACTTTCCTTTTCAGCATTTTTACTAATTATTAGAATCGAGTCGGAAAAGATTATTGATTTAACTGAATCCGGTTCGTTTTTGTCAATTAAGTCATCAACAAGAGTACTGAGTTTCGTCATCTTTTCTTTAACAACTAAATGTTCATTGCGATAGATTAAATCTGAAAATCCCATAATGTCTAAAAATGCAACGTACCTTTCTGTTGTTTCGTCCCAAAGTGTCTTCATATTTTAATTTTATTGCTCATAACTACTGGCTATCTACACCAGTTCCATATATTTCCTGTAAGTCTCCACTAAATCTAAAGAATCCAATGGACTTTTTATCGTCTGATTACTCACGGCTAGCACATGCCTGTAGATTTACGTAGTCTTACTACTGCTATGTCCTAAGCTAGCTTGAATATAACGCAAATTAATTCCCGCTTGCAAAAGATGCGAAGAGTAGCTATGTCGCAGGGTATGAGGCGTCGCCCATGGGTGAAGGGCGGTCCTGCGAAATGGCATTTCGCAGGACCGCCCTACACCCGCTCAAGCACCACCGCACTACCCTGCCCTACGCCAATACAAGCAGTTACAAGTGCATAGCGCCCTTTGCGGCGTTGCAACTCACGCGCAGCCGCAAGGATGATGCGTGCGCCCGTCATGCCGAGCGGGTGACCGATAGCGATCGCCCCTCCGTTGGGATTGAGGCG
>CALGJW010000625.1 GCA_937930025.1 uncultured Saprospiraceae bacterium
ACCAATAGCGTTAGCTATAAGAATGGTAGAAATGGAGGAACGCGAATAGAATTTTTTAACGCCGCTAATCCAGCACCAGATTATTATCGTGACCTACCATCTTTCCAAGATAATCCCGCATTGGCGGATCAAGTCGCTGCAGCCATCCGAAATGACGTGTCATTGCGACAAGTTAACTGGGATGGATTTTATATTGCAAATGCACTTGGAACCGAAACCATTGAAAATGCAGACGGCATAGAGGGTAATACAGTTACTGGCAAAAGATCACAGTTTATATTAGAAGATCAGCACTTCGATCCTTCATCATTTGATTATCAATCCACATTGACCCTGCCTATTTCAGAGGATATTTCTATTCAAGGTGGTTTGACTTACCGAACCCAAACCAATAAGAATTACAAAGTCGTTGATGATCTTTTAGGAGGAGACTTCTACATTGATTTAGATAGATTTGCCTTAGGAGACCTTGATCTAATCGCGGGTTCCGAAATCAATAACCTCAATAGCACCAAGCAATTATTAGGAATCGGAGACACTTTGGGGTATAACTATAATACTGAAATTAGAAAGGCTGGTGCCTGGTGGCAGTTTCAAGGAACAACTAAGAAATTCGATTATTTCTTTTCTTCCTCTGTGAGCAACACCACGTTATGGAGAGATGGAATTTTTAGAAATGGTAAATTCCCAAACTCTTCTTTTGGCCCTTCGGAAAAAGCAAGTTTTACAAACTATGGTGTAAAGGCTGGGCTGACCTATAAGATTGATGGAAGAAATTACATTTATCTGAACGGGATGAGCATGACCAGAGCTCCTTTCGCACGAAACGCTTTTATTTCAGCAAGAACGCGAAACGAATTTATTCCTGATTTACAAAGTGAAAAATTATACGGGGGAGAGTTAACCTACTTGTATCGTTCCCCTGAGTTGAAATTCAAACTTTCGGCCTACCTCAATGAAGTCAAGGATCGAGTAGAAATCCTAAACTTTTTCATCGACGATGGAATCACTTCTGCTCAAGGCCAATTTTTTGGAAACTATGTGATCTCAAACATCGATCAAAGGCATCTTGGTATCGAATTCGCTGCAGAGAAAAAATTAACTTCTAGCTTGGCTGTGAATGCTGCTTTGAACCTTGGACAATATTTTTACACCGATCGATTTGTAGGTAACCTAGCCGTTGATAATCGAGCGGAGATTGTCATTGCAGACCAAGTCGTTTACTCCAAGAATTTCTTCGTAGATGGAACTCCACAACAGGCTGCTAAGGTAGGATTGGCGTATCGGGGTAAGAAATTTTTCTCGGTCTTCTTAGACGTTAGTTACATGGGTAATAGCTACATCGATTTTAGTCCATTGAGAAGATCTACCGATGCCATCACTAATGCAGATGGAAGTTTTGTAGAAAGAGATTCTGAACTTTGGAACAGCATTATTCATCAAGAAAAAGTGGAGAGCTTTGTACTGGTAGATTTGTCTGTTCGAAAAAGTTGGAAACTGATGAACAAATATTTTTTAATCGCAAATATTGGAATTAACAATTTATTAGATAATCAAAATTATAGAACGGGAGGATACGAACAATTGCGTTTCGACTTCTCCGGAAAAGACCCAGAACGTTTTCCTAGAAGATACTATTACGGATTGGGCTTAACCTATTTTGCAAATGTTACCGTTCGTTGGTAAAAATATATAAGAAATGAAATACCTATCAGTACTATTAATAGGACTACTTTTTTTCTCTTCCTGTAGAGACGATGAGTTTGACGGACCGAATACGGATTTTACTAATCCTGACATTACCGTCACAACAACTATTGCTGAACTTAAAGCTGGAAATATATTGAGTGAGTTCGATGAAATTACAGACGACATCGTCATCTCTGGTATAGTTACCGCAGATGATGAATCCGGAAATTTCTTTAAAGAAATTATAATACAGGATACTACCGGTCCAATTTCTATCGCGCTAGACGAGACGGATGTTTATAATCTTTATCCTATTGGACGAAGGTTATATATCAAATGTAAAGGACTTTGGATTGGGGACAATTCTGGTGTACAGCAATTGGGTATCGGTGAAGAAATCGATGGAAACTTTAGCAATGTAGTAAGAATCCCCGCTGCCTTAATTACCGAATTTATAGTTCCTGGAGCATTGGAAGGACAGCCTGAGCCGATAGAGAAAAATTTGAATGAATTGACGACCAATGATTTCAATAGTTTAATCCGACTGAAAAATGTGGAAATAGCTCCAGGATTAGTAGGCTTACCATATGCCAATTCAGGTGCAGGCGGTGGTGTCAATCAAACAGTGGTGGATTGTAACGGAAGTCAAGTGACCATGCGTAACTCAGACTTCGCCACTTTTGCAGCAGAGGAAATGCCCTCAGGAAACGGAGATATTATCTGTATTTATTCTGTCTTTGGATCGACTCCTCAAATCAAAATTCGAGATACGGATGATATGATTTTGGGAAATGCTTCTTGTAATACTTCCTCAGGTTGCGATGTGGTAACGGTAGCAGCCTTAAGGGAATGTTACAGTGGTTCCGATGCGCCAGTTGCTTCAGGAGATTTGGTTGGAACTGTAATCTCTGATCGCGCAGGAGGAAATGTTAATACGCAAAATTTAGTGTTGCAAGATGGTAACCGTGGAATTGTAATTCGATTTACTGAGCCACACTCTTTTAATTTAGGCGATAATTTAAGTATCGCAACTGCTGGGGGAATCCTTGGAGAATTTAATGGTCTGTTACAAGTTTCTGAACTTGGATTGGGATCCGTAACTGTAACCTCTTCAGGAAACGATGTCACACCAAATGTTGTTACTGTTTCAGAAATTTTAAATAATTCTGAAAATCTAGAATCAACCTTAGTTCAAATTGATGATGTCTCTTTGTCTGGAGGTTCCACTTGGGGCGATGGCGTGGACGTCTCTGACGGAACAGGTTCAATTTCCGTATTTACATTTTTCACCTCAACACTTGGTTCCGAATCAGTCCCAAGTACTGCTGAAAGTTTGTTAGCCATAGTTTCTCAATTCAATGATGTACAATTAAATTTAAGAAATCCGGACGACGTAGATGGGGGAGGGATAGTCAATCCTCCAGGCGGAAACGAAGTAGAAGTGAGTATTCAATCCTTAAGAGACTTATGGACCGGACCTGGTTCTTCAGCCAATGCAGGTGCAGATCAAAAAGTAAAAGGAGTTGTGATATCTGATTTTGTGAATGGAAATATAACAGGAAGAAATTTAGTCATCCAAAATGGATCCACAGGAATTGTAGTACGTTTTAATGATGATCATAGTTTTCCAGTTGGCGACAGCTTAGAGGTAGTTGTCTCTGGTCAAGAAATTTCAGACTTTAACGGTTTAGTACAATTAAATAATGTACCAAACGCGAATGCGAAATCGTTAGCTTCAGGCATGCCATTATCTCCTACAACAGTTTCGATATCCGATGTGTTATCAAGTCCAGATAGCTATGAATCCACTTTGGTGAAATTCACTGGGGTCACCATTTCTGGAGCTGCTACTTATAATGGCTCAACGACAATATCAGATGGTTCTGATCAGATACCAATGTTTACTCGCTCTGCAGCAACATTTGCCGATGATTCTGTACCTTCGGGTTCTGTAGATCTCACAGGAATCGTAGGAGATTTCAATGAAGTACAGGTTTACATCAGATCAGCTGCCGATATAGAATAAAGTATGAAGAAGCCGAACATAAAGCAACGCGCCCAATTTGAGTTTAAATCCTTTACCCTTTTACAGGAAAAGTGCGCCATGAAAGTAGGCACAGATGGAGTGCTATTAGGGGCCTGGGTCAATTGTGCAGATAACAAGAATATCTTGGACATTGGATGCGGTACAGGCCTTATCGGTATTATGCTGGGACAAAGAAATTCCACGGCTAATATCACAGGAATTGAAATCGACAAAGAAGCTTTTGAGGAGTATAAGGAAAACATGGCTGGCGCACCATGGGCGAATCGACTTAAAGGAGTGCTTGGTCCCATTCAAGATTATTCCAGAACGTCGGACCAACAATATGACCTAATCGTCAGTAACCCTCCATTTTTCACCGGAGGAACTTTTACAGATAATTCTGGCTTAAATGCCGCAAAACATACCGTTAAATTACCACATGGTGATCTAATCCTTTCCATTAGAAGATTATTGGCAAAAGATGGTACCTTCTCTTTGATACTTCCATACATGGAAGGACTTAGATTTATGGAATTGGCAGAGCGAGCAGACCTGCATGTAAAGCGCATCACTGAGGTATTCCCAAAAGCTTCATTAGCCATCAATAGATTGATGATTGAGTTTGGATGGGAAAAAGTAGATCCTCCTATGCCGACCCAGTTGATTATTCGAGAAGAGGATAATAGTTATACTGCGGCTTATAAGGAATTGACGAAGGATTTTTATTTGAAGTTCTGATTACCAATAAGTTCCAGTCACAATAGGTCGCCATTGTCTTCGACTCAATTCGCTTCACGGCAATTGCCTGACGACGCAATTTCGAATACGTGTTTGTTTAGCCACGAATTTCACTAATTAGCACGAAGTCGAAAAACGTAATGTAGCAGAATGTTCACTAATTGATTGCTTCGCAATTACAAATGAACACGAATTTAATACGGCGGTCACAATTAAGTAATTCATCCAATGTTAATAATTAAGTGTAGCGAAATATCGAAAGAAATAATAAAACCAAAGAAAATTACCTGCGAAATATCCTTAGTAATTTCGAAGAAATAAATAAATCAGCGGAGCTTGGAATGCTTACTGCCTGCATACCAATTCGGTATGTTTGAGGCCGGTGAGGTATGTTTGCTCCCACGGTAATTGACTTACGAAGCAATTTCGAATTAGGTATATGTTTAACCACGAATCCGTCTGACGGTGACAGGTTATTTAATTTTCACAAATCAACCGTGTTTAATGAAACTGTACATAGGTTTGATATTTACAATTTTTCTAACGATTGCTTCAACCCTAGAGGCTCAATCCAATAAGCGTACAACTGAAGGTCCAAAACTTGAAAATGTATTTAAACTTCCACTGGCTCAATTGCGCAATTGGCCAACTTATTCTGAAACCTATCCAACGTTATTATTAGGAGTTGGCTACGGAAGAAGATTAAATAAAAAAGTAATGGCTAATTTTATCGGATGGGTTACGAATGGTTTTAAGGATAATTATTTTGGCTTATCCTACCAGAAGAGTTTTACGCTTAAATTTGGCCTAGATAGTCAAATATTTAAGGTTAAAAGACTATCTGGTTATGTAGGAGCCAATTTTATGTATGAACGATTTAAGCACATCGATGATTCTGTATTCGATGATTCTAGATTCGGTAATTTAATTTCCCCTTCTACTGCTTCGACTACTCCACGTTGGACTGCCGTTGAGCAATTTGTGGGAATTGAGGCAAGTTTTGGATTGCGTTATAGGTTCGCTAATAATTTAGGTATTCAACTAGGCAGTTCCTTGCAAGCGCTAAGTGAAAAAATGGATCATAGTCTATATGGAAAGTGGGTCACAACACTACTTAGAATACCATTTATTGAACAACTGGAATTGCAATATTCATTTTGATAATTACGTAAACGATCCAACATCTAAGAATAACATATATAACATTGCCGCTCTTCTGGACTAATGGTATTCTCGAAATTCAAAAAAAAACAGTTATTACCTGCGAAATATCCTTAGTAATTTCGAAGAAATAAATAAATCAGCGGAGCTTGAAATTCCTGAAACCCAGATTTTAAATTGATCCCGAATTTACTTTTTACTTTTGACTTTCTATCATTCCACCACATTAATCAAATCCCAACTAACCCCATCTTTCGCCTTCAACTGCTCCAAATAATCCTCACTTTGATCAAACCAAAAATCTTTCAAAATCGGCTGTGGAGTTGTGGTATTGATATAATCAATATTAAATATTTGCGAAGTCTGGAGTGTTTCTAACGCCCCTTTTTGGCTAATTTGTAATTGAATCTCTCTAATCAATTCCTTGGGATACCAGAGATCATTCAAAGACTGGTTTTGGATTTTTGTGGTGTAACTGACATCTTCGATCTTGACACCAACAATACCTTTAACAAGCATATTGATATAAAAGGGAAGTTTTATTTGGGAATCAAAATGAATAGCAACGATGGCTAGATTAGAATAGTCTAAGTATATACTCCCTACGTACTTTTCCATTTCAATTTTTCGCTTAGACACAAAATTAATAACGATTAAGTTTTTGCCTTGGAAAACTGAATTTTCTCCAAATGTAAATTCAAATTTTTTGCGATGCGCTTCCTTGAAAAAAGGTAAGGAGATAATTGACTTGGCGCTTTCTAATAACTCTTGCGGACCTCCACCAGCGATCCCTTCGATATTAAAACCAGTGTCATCATACTCTTCCACATCATTATTGTCGCTAGTCTCGTTATCATCCTGTTCTGATTCCTTCGACTCACTTTTTGCTATCCTTTTCTTAACCTTCTTGTTGTCAAGCAGGATCGTTCTAAAATCACCAGTGGTATCTTGA
>CALGJW010000626.1 GCA_937930025.1 uncultured Saprospiraceae bacterium
AGAAGGCAATTGATGAATTAGTATTTAGCTAAAAATCAGAGCGTTTGGATTACTTTGAATTAGTATTTGATTCCGGTTTAGGTTGTTTTTGGAGGGGAAAAAGGGAAAAGGCCTACATAGGTATTATAGAAAAGGGTAGGAGTTTTATGGGAAAAAATGGTGATGTGATCAACTATTCATTTTTAAATTATTGATCTGAATTGTTACCTGCTCTCTCCGACTTTTGGAAACACTTACTTCGCTTCCATCTTTCATGACTAAATGGCCTCCGTCGGATTTGATAAATTTGCTGATGAAATTAATGTTGACAAGGTGAGATTGATGGGTTCGGATAAAATCCGGTCCCTGCAACATTTTTTCAACCTCTTTTAAAGTTTTGGAAAGCATTATAGTGGCTGCATTTTCCAGGTAGATGTTTGTATAGTTACTATCCGATTGACAGCGAATGATCTTGCTGGTTTCTACGATTTCCAAACCTTCACTTGTGGAAAGAACAACCCGGTTATCCCTTCGATTATCCTTTAAATTATGTAGCAAGGATTCTAGTTGCTGTAATGGCAGGTTATGCTGCGACTTTTTTCTAACCTTATCCACAGCATCAATTAAAAGATCATTTTTTATTGGTTTCAGCAAGTAATCAACCGCGCTATATCGAAATGCTTGGATGGCATAATTGTCATAAGCAGTGATGAAAATTACATCGAAATTTAGCGTTTCAAATTGTTGTAACACTTCGAAGCCATTCATCCATGGCATCTCAATGTCTAAAAAAACCAAGTTGGGTTGTAGGGCTTTGATGGCCGGGACACCCTCTTTTCCATTGGTATAACTTCCTATTACCGATACATCTGGGCAATGTCTTTTAAGCTCAATTTTCAAAGTTTCATTGCAATGCCTTTCGTCGTCAATCAAGATCGCTGTAATCATGAAGCCAAAATATTAATTCTTTAGGAATCTATTGAACTCGTTTAGTAATATAACCGAAAATGCTGGGATTTGTGCCAATCCAATGAGGATTCAAAATAACCTGCGTTAGAATTCTAACTATAATCGATTGAATAATAGTTGGGAGCAACCAATTTCGAAAGAAGTTAATGATAACCTCGCAAATTATTTACTTTTAAGGAATGAAATTCCCCGTACGCTACTTTATTTTCATATTACTGCTCCTTGGCAGTAGGGATATTTTCGCGCAAGTATTTGAACAAATTAGTTCGGTGAACAATCAATCGATTGAAGAGGTAAAGGGGATAAATCAGGATGACTTTGGATATATGTGGTTTTCTACCAAGGAAGGCGTTTTTAGATATGATGGCCATCAATTAATTGCATTGGTGGATTTAGCCAAAGATTCACTACATCATTCTGATCGAAAAATTATAAATATTCAAAAAGATGAACAAGGGCAACTTTATTTTTGCGGTAACTTTGGCGCTTTTTTTCGTTTAGATCCTAAAACTTTTAGGCTTCAATTTTATGATATTCCCACTTCTGAAAAAATTCCTAACAATACCGTCTTTGCGATGCACAGTGATGGGTCTCATATTTATTTGGCTTTACAATGTGGAATCGTTCGCATAAATATCGAAAGTAAGGAACAGCAAGTTATGCTCCCTGATGAGCATTTGGTAGTAGATAAAAAGCAAGACATCAACGCGGTCTATGGTATCGTTCCAGATAAAAAAAATGAAAACAAACTTTGGATATTAACCCGGGGTGGACTCTTGTCTTTTAATAAACAATCCGAACGATTTAAGTATCACACAAAAACATATGACAGCGAGGTCAATTATATGACCACACAACTTTGGATCGGCGAAGTGGATGAGCAGGAGACTTTGTGGTTAGGCGGAGGCCATTATGGACTAAAATGGTTTGATACAAAGAAGGAGGAATGGAAATTTTTTATTGATCCGAATTATTATCCTACAAAAGATCCCCCTAATATCATTCGAGAGTTTTATAAAAAATCAGAAACTGAAACTTGGGTGCTATCAGTCACTGAGGGTTTAGGCATCCTAGATAAATCCACTTCATTGTATCATTACTTTAAATATGAACCAGACAATCCTCAATCCATGCAAAAAGGAAAATACCATCGGATGTTTAAGGATCGAGATGGAAATTTTTGGATAGGAGGAAAAAATGGAGTCTCTTTTTACATCCCTAATTTGCAGCAAGTCAATAAAATTAAATTTTCCCCAAGCACTGCCTTCCAATCTGATTTTCCAATTCATTCAATCAAATGGGAACAATTAAATGAAAGAGAAGCATTGGTCGGTACCATCTTAGGAAATGGTTTATATAAGGCAGATCTTAAAAATAAATCCATGGCGGAAGTTGATCGCCTAGTCATTAAATCCAAAAATGGAGTTAGGTTGTCTTCTTTGGTAAAGGAAAATAAGGAGGCATTAATCATTAGAGATATATTCAAAACATCCAATGGTGAAATATTAGTGACGGAGACCCAAGCCGTTTATATTTATAATGAATCCAAAAATCAATTGGAAACCTGCGACTATCCTTTTGCGGAGGAGTTAAGGAATAAAATAGTAACGAATTTTATTGAAGATAAAAGGAAAAATTATTGGTGCCTCATTAACCATAAAGAAGTCATTCACATAGATGGTAAGAATAAAAATATTATCAAACGCTACAATTTAAGTACCCTTATCGACGAAGAAAATAATACTAAAAACGAATTCTTACATGCAATAGCCGAAGACCAGCAAGGCAATATTTGGATTGGGGCGAATTCCCATTTGATAAAAATAGATAAAAATGGAGTAGTAAACAGGCCAATGTTTGAAAATAAAGTCATAAACGATTTTGTTTTTTCCCAAACTACAGATTTAGAAATATCACGTGAAAATAAATTATATCTAAGTAGTGGATACCAGGGGATATTGGAACTAGATTTAAATGACGTTAGCCAATTTAAAATATTTAAGAAGGAAAATGGATTGCCAGAAGATAACATATTGACCTTAGATATCGATCATTCTAATGAGCTTTGGTTGACTAGTGAAAATGGTTTATTTCTATTTAATCCCAGTACTAGTAAATCCAGAGCTTTTTACCAAAGGCATGGATTGCCGGAGGATAACTTCCTACTATTTTGGACTCCTAATTTGGAAATTTCAAAACAAGGAAATGTATTCTTTTACTCAGCAGACTATTTAGCTTGGATGCATGAGGATGGATTTAAAACATTGGTTCCGGATGTGCAACCCAGGATTAATTCCTTTGAAGTGCTAGACGATCCATCTGCTACGCTTTACAACTTTGAAAGCAACCAAGAGATCAGTATTGACCATCAGCAGAATTATTTCAATATCCATTTTGGAACAACTGATTATTCGCTAACCAAAGATTTGAAGTTTAAATATCAACTGGAAGGGTTTGATGACCAATGGAGAATTTCGAATACGGCCCAAGCGAATTATACGAAGGTACCTCCGGGGGAGTATGAATTCTCCGTGATGGCTACCGACTTTTTGGGAAATTGGTCCGCAACGCCAGCCAGTATAAAAATAAATATCATCCCTCCTTTCTGGCAAGCCACTTGGTTCAGAGTTTTGGCGCTTTTAACTTTTCTTTGCCTTGCTTATTTCGCTTATCGTTTTTGGGCGAATCAACTACGAGAAAAAGAAAGATTGAAGAATGAATTCGAAAAGAAAATTTCTCAAATTGAAATGGATGCCTTACGCGCACAAATGAATCCACATTTTTTATTCAACTGTCTCAACTCTATTAGAAACTATGCGCTTACAAAAGGACCTTATGAAACAGCCGACTACCTCACAAAATTTTCTCATCTCATTCGATTGATTCTACAGAACAGTAAGACCCCAACGGTTTTGCTTGGCGATGAACTCGAAGCATTAAAGCTATACATCGAAATTGAAGATTTGCGCTTTGAAGATCAATTTGATTACGAGTTCAACATTGACAAAGGATTGGATCTTCAGTCCTCCCAAATCCCTCCTTTAATTTTACAGCCTTATGTTGAAAATGCGATCTGGCATGGATTGATGCATAAAGAAGATGGAAAAGGAAAATTATTGGTAGAGATCAAAAACATTGGTGGAATTTTACAATGTATGATTGAAGACAATGGTATAGGCAGGGAAAAATCGGCGGAGCTTTCCAAACGTAAAAATGGCATTCGTAAGAAGTCCCTGGGTATGAAAATTACCAACGATCGCATTGAGCTTACGAATCAATTGTATAAAACTCAAACTTCCGTCAAAATTGTTGATTTGAAAAATAAGATGGGGGAAGCGATTGGGACGCGTGTTTTAGTAAATATTCCGATTATGGGTTTTAGGGGAGACTAAGGGGCATTCTATAAACTCAACCCTTTAATTACTTTTAAAAAGTTTTGACAAATTTTCGCAGAGAAAAGATAATCATCAATCCTATGAAAAATTGTAAAATACCGGTAGCTTCGAAAAATAGATCACTGGGTGCTTCAAACAATCTTAGCGCACCAAACTCAGGAGGAAATAAAGAAACCAATTTTTCTTTTGAAGTGCCAGCGAATTATAATACATTTTTTAATATATGATTGTAACCTCCTTCAATCAATCCAATGGGTAATATCCAAAAAAAGGAAACTGCTAAGGCAAACATATTCTTCCCCATTTTGTTTGACTTTTTAATTATCAAATATTGGATATAAAAAGTGGCAACTAAGAAAAAGGGTATTGTAAGAGTTGGAACTACGATCCTATATATTGTGTCGTAAACGATTCCACCGTAGATGTGATGAACCCATGTCGTTAGAGCAATCAGAATAATCAAACTCATTAAGCGTTTTGAAACATCAGTTTCAACTAAGGTTTTATAGTACTTGTTGCTCATGTTTTCAATTTTCAAATAAGTTACTTGATAAATACAGTTGAAACAAATCCTTAAGATAGCTTAATTGCGTCAAAATTTACTTTAAGTGTATATTGATTCAAGTTGATTCGGTCAAAAGACATTCGAAATCTTAAAGCGTAAGTCCTGCTATCGCAGTTCGAAAATCATTCTCTCCGTTAAATCCCTTTCAATAATATATTTAACTTTGAATAACAATAATAAGCTTGGCTAGGCGGTTTTTACTCTAACTGCGACGCTTGCTTCGCTATTCAAAATTAAAAACCATACTTGAGCGATTCGATTAAAGACATCTTTAACCGCCATTATCCGGGACTCTGTAACTATGCCACAACCATAGTCCAGGATAAACAAATGGCGGAGGATCTAGTACAAAATGTATTTATTCAACTTTGGGAAAAAGGTAAATTTGCCAGCTTAAATAATCCAGAGGCCTTTCTTTTACACTGTGTTCGACAAAAGTGTTTTGACTATCTTAGGAGCAACAAAAATCGCAAATTAGTCCTGATGAAAGACCTTCCAGATATCGGGGAAAAAGCAAATTTTGCATTCAAAGAAGAAGATATCGAACCCCTGCTTAGTTACCTGATCGCTCAACTCCCACCGAAAATGAAGCAGGTTTTTCATTTAAGTCGAGAACAAAAGTTCACCTACAAAGAAATTGCCGAAAAACTGGATATCTCAGTCAAAACCGTTGAAAATCAGATGGGTACGGCTTTGAAAAAAATGAGAACCCTACTAAAGGATTTCCAATTCTTGCTCTTCTAATTAATTATTTTCCATTATTTCTTGAACTGACTAGGGGTAGCCTTCTTTTTTTACGGCTTATCAGTGTAAGGCTACTTGGAATTTGCTTCGAGATCAAATTCAAGTATCCGAAATCCTAAATATTTTATTATGATCAACAATTTATTAGCCAAACATTTTGCAGGAGAGTGTTCCCCAGAGGAAGAAGGATTGGTGCAAAAATATCGGACGGAGAACGAAAGCGAATATGATACTTTAAAATCCTTATGGCAGGCTGAGCATATTAATAAGCATGAATTTGATACGGCAAAAGCATGGGAAAAAGTGGCGGCCTCAGCTAAACCGGCAAAGCGCAGAAAACTTTACCAACGATGGAGCGTGGCAGCCACTATAGTTCTTTTGATTTTTGCAGGGAGTTATTACGCATGGAATAATACCTCTGCTAGCAATGCAATCATTGTTGAACAAAAAGCCGAAGAATCCAATGAAACTGTGAAGTTATCGGATGGTTCGATTGTCTTTCTCAATAAGGGTGCACATATTAAATATCCAAAAGAATTTAGTACAAACGAAAGATCGCTAACCCTTACCGGCGAAGCATTCTTCGAAATTGCCAAAGATGCCAAACGCCCTTTTCGAATAAAAACGGAGCATGCTGAAGTTGAAGTGCTGGGAACCTCATTTAATATTAATACCGCTGAGGAAGAAACCACCGTAGCAGTGGCAACTGGAAAAGTAAAAGTAAGTTCCTTATTTGAAGAAAAATCTGCGGTTTTAACGCCTAATGAATCTGCGCAGATAACTGCAACAGATTTAAATCATTTTGCCACCAAGGATATGAATTTTTTAGCTTGGAAAACTGGCAATTTTGTATTTAAAGAAATGACTGTTGATGCCGTTGTTACCGACTTAAATCGATTTTATGAGGATAAAATTATTTTGAAAAACCAGACCTCAGATTGTTTACTTACTGTCAATTTTAGCAACAATGAACTAGCTGGAGTATTAGAAATTATTCAACTAACCTGTAATCTAAAGATCAATAAAAAGGATGGAAACTATGAACTACTATAAATCAGCAATAAGCGTAATATCTCTGTTTTGTTTGCTTTTCTTTTCTACGATAAGCATTGCTCAAAACAAAATATTAGATCAGGAGATTACGATTGCCTTCAATGATTTATCCATAAAAGAATCGTTGCAAAAATTGGAGCAGCAAACTGGATTGGCAACCGCATTCAATGAGAAGGAACTTAAAGATCAGAAATATACCCTGGCCTTCGAAAAGGAATTACTCAAAGAGGTGTTGGATGCTATATTGACCAATGACGACCTTAGCTATAAAGTGATTGGAAATACGATCACGATTTTCCGTAATGAAATTCCTAAATCTAAACCGGTTAGAAAAACAAAACCAGTTGCCCAGAAGAAATTTACGATAAGCGGATATATCATGGATGCCGAAAGCAAGGAAACCTTGATTGGGGCCAATGCATTCATAACTGAAATAAAAAAAGGAACCTCCACTAATGAATATGGATTTTATAGCATGACTTTGCCACAAGGGAACTATGAGATTACTTTTTCTTACATCGGTTATCAAACCATAATAAAGGAGGTAAACTTAATTCAGGACATGGAATTTTCTGCGAATTTGAGCATAGAAAACCATTTAGAAGAGGTAATTGTGACGGCGGAGAATATGGAACAGCGTCATATGGATGCCAAAATGAGTAGCAACAAAATTTCAATTGAAAAATTGAATTCCATGCCGGTATTAATGGGGGAGCGTGATGTAATTAAAATGATACAACTATTACCTGGAGTTCAATCCGGATCGGAAGGTAGTTCTGGGCTTTATGTACGAGGAGGAGGACCTGATCAAAATTTGCTGTTATTAGATGGCGTTCCGGTTTATAATGTTAATCATCTTTTCGGATTTTTAAGTACCATTAATGGGGATGCTATCAAGAGTGCAGAAATTATTAAAGGAGGATTCCCAGCAAGGTACGGAGGAAGACTTTCATCCATTCTTGATATTCGAATGAAGGAAGGAGATATGGAAGCTTTTCATGGAGACATTGGAGTGGGATTGATATCTGGAAAAATAAATGTAGAAGGCCCGATCGTGAAAAACAAAACATCTTTTCATCTTTCGGGAAGGAGAACCTGGATTGATGCATTTGCTACTCCGATTCAGAAATCGATAAAACGACCACATGGTGGATCAGAATTTACGGCTTATAATTTCTATGATTTAAATGCCAAAATCAATCACAAGTTCTCAGATAAAAGTCGACTATTTTTTAGCTCTTACATTGGGGATGACAATTTTAGGGCCGATTTCAAAGAACCAAAATTTGAGGAAGTGGGAAAGCTTAAATGGGGAAATAAAATCTTTTCCCTAAGATGGAAT
The DNA here is from genome assembly GCA_937930025.1 of uncultured Saprospiraceae bacterium. GTDB lineage: Bacteria > Bacteroidota > Bacteroidia > Chitinophagales > Saprospiraceae > JABDJM01. Next base: position 8,048 of record CALGJW010000626.1, read on the forward strand.
TATCAATTGAATCCAAAATTATTTTCCAATACCACTTTGTACAATAGCGCTTACGATTTTAGTTTTTTCTTGGACGAAAAGGTAGATATTCTCAACGGGATACCTAGCAGCACAGGTAGTTTTACTTCTGATTCGAAGATAAGAGATTATGGAGGAAAAGTAGACTTCAATTTTTTACCCAACCCTAATTTTCAAATAAGATTTGGAGTTGGCAATGTGTTTCATGTGTTTACACCTACTGTTAATAAGGAAACTACGAAAGAAGGTACAAATCCTCCTGTTGTTAGTGAAAAGGGAACTAACAAAGTAGAGGCCAATGATATTACAGCATATGTAGAAAATGAACTTTCCATTGGCTCCAAAATAAATGTGAATCTAGGTCTGCATTTCGCCAATTTTTCTGTTCAAAATTCGAATTACAGTTCTTTACAACCCAGAGCATCGCTTAGTTTTCTTTTGAATAAAACTTCTTCTGTCAAGCTGTCTTACTCAAAAATGACGCAGTTTCTGCACTTATTATCAAGTCCCGGGCTAGGCTTGCCGACGGATTTATGGGTCCCAAGCACGGATAAAATTAAACCAGAAAACTCTATTCAATATGCCTTGGGATACACCAAAAGTTTAGGCAATGGCTATGAGCTAACGCTTGAAGGTTATTACAAAACTTTAGATAACCTGTTGGAATATAAATCAGGCTTTAATATTTTTAGCACAAGTAGTGGTTGGGAAGAAAAAGTGTTTGTTGGTACAGGAAAAACTTATGGAATTGAAGTTCTTTTTGAAAAAAGAAAAGGCAAAACGACTGGCTGGATTGGCTATACCTTTGCGAAATCTGATCGATCTTTCCCAGATATCAATGAGGGAAAAGCATTTCCCTACAAATATGATCGCCGACATGATATTAGCCTTGCAGTCATTCATAAGAAAAATGAACGTTTGGATTTTGGACTGGTCTGGGTATACGGCAGTGGGAATACCTACACCTTAGGTACCACGAGTTATGACGGCATAAATGCTGGAACAGAGCCTGTATTTGCCGGTGGATTTCTTTCTTCCTTTTTACCTGTGAATCATCTGGAATCAAGAAATAATCAAAGAGCACCTGCTTATCATCGCTTGGATTTATCTGTGAATTTTCATAAGGAGAAAAAAAGAGGGAAACGAACTTGGAGCTTTGGAGTGTACAATGCCTATAGTCGTCAAAATCCATTCGCCATCGACTTGAAGCAGCGTAAGAATGGACAACATTATTTGCAGCAAACAAGTTTATTACCGATTATTCCTTTCGCTACCTATTCCTTTAAATTTTAAAAACTAACACTATGCGTATTTTAATATTGAGTTCTTTAATAATTCTGTTAGGATTAACTTCCTGCAAAAAGGAACTACCTTTTCCTGACACCATGGCGACTGATAACATTGTGGTGAGTAGTCTATTTAGCCCAGAAATGCCTTTCAACGTACATGTAGGAACCAGCTTTTCAATTAATGACACAACGCTCAATGATAATTTTATAGGGGATGCTCAAGTTGTGTTAAAAGATGAGCAAGGGGATATGATCTCGACATTAATCCACCAAGGAGATGGATTGTATTCTAATTCATCGGTGGTAATAGATCATAATAAAACCTATGAGATTGAGGTGATGAAAAATGGTGAGCTAATAACGGCAATGAATAAAGTGCCTCAAGCATTTATTTGCAATTACATTGGCCATGATGAAATACTTATTAATAAAAAAATTAACTGGGCCTTCGAATTAGAAATTGTCGATAATGCTAATGAGGAAAACTACTATATTTTGGATGGATATTTTGATTTCGCTATTGGTCAGCATGATGATGGAGTTGGCGAAGTAAATGGATACATAGAACCGCATATCGGACATTATACCAATGATCCAAATTCAGATAATGCTTTGCTAGTCACTGCATTGGACTATGAAGTATATCCACTAAGAGGCGTTTATCTAACGGATAAAAATTTTAACGGCCAGACCTATAAAACAATTCTTGGTCTTAAAGATTGGGATATAGTTTTTAATCCTGAAATTGATGGAATTACCGCTCATGTTTTTGTAAAATCTGTGAGTAAAGAAATGTACGAATACCAGATATCGCTAGAGAAATATCGACTAACTCAAGGAGATATCTTTTCTCAACCTCAACTGATTTATTCCAATGTAGATAAAGGCCTGGGAATTTTTGGCGGTTATACAATGCAATCATTCGAGATCGATCTTCCAAAGTCCGGATATCTCTTCCCTTCAAATTTCTTTGCTGAAAACGAAGGATGCACTGCCCCATGTGAAGTTAAATTCACCGCGGAAGATGGCGGGGAAAGATTATCCTACCTATGGAATTTCGGAGACGGTAGTACTTCCACTGAGCGCAATCCAACGCATACTTACAACAGCGCTGGTTTTTTTGAGGTCCAGGTAAATGTAAGCAGTCTTGGGGGGGATTCGTCTGGTTCTAATTTTGGTTTACAGATTAATTAATGTTGATTGAATGGTAAGGTCAGCCTGCTAGGTTTGTAGAAACTTCTATTGCTTGCCTTAAATTATTTTGTCCAACAACCATTGACGTTCTGCCAATTGAATCGTTTTTTCAATTTCTTTGACTAAGGAAGTTTTGGCAATTTTATTTTTCCAATCTAAATGAATAATCCGCTTTGTAAATTTGATAAGATTCAAATAGTTTTCTTTATGATATCCCAGGTCTTTTTGGCGTTGAATGTATCGTGTAAAACTGTCCAGCAATGAATCTAAGGCATCATATTCTCCTAACTCGAAATAACTCTTCAGTAACATTCTTCTGGCGTCCAAGTTATTCAATACATCTTTAAAGTCTACTAAGATAAGCAATTTCATGGCTGCTTCATATTGCTCAGATTCAAAATGAACAAAGGCTTGATTATAACGCCAAGCATCATCTCGATCTGCTGGATGTAATTTCATTTTATAGTCGGATAAAAAATTTTCAACCCATTCTTTTTCTCCTAAAGCGATACCGAGACGAGTAATATTTTTGTAGGTAAAATTGGAAAGCATCCCATTTTCCAAGAGACATTCATTTTCTAAGCCAGACTGAAATAATTCAAATGCTTCCTGGATGAAATTTCGTTCACCAGAGTTTAGTCGTTTTATACAATAGTTGATTGCTAACAAATAGATATCTTTAATTTCTCGATTTGAAAACAACCGCCAATGAGCAATAATCAACCCTTTGTAGGCATGAAAATGTAATTCAGATTTTTCATTTATATTCTTTTCCAAGAATTCAAATGCACGATAACAATGATAGTAAATTGATACAGCAGGGATATTTTGATATTCTCCTTTTTCAACGGTCGCAAGCACTTCTGGCAAAAGATTCAATTCATCCACCTTTTTTGACATGGTTTGCAAAGACTGAATGTTGCAACTTAAATGCAAGATGTTAGATACATAAGCAATAGATAATTGGTCGACATCGGCGCTGAATTGTTTTGCTTGTGCTCTATTTTTTGGCGTATTGATTTCTAATGATTCTGTCCATAGTTGGTATTTTTGCAAGTAGAAATTACTATCTCTAGTGATGGAGGAATCTATTAAACTATGTGTCTTTTTTAATTCTTTTTCGAGAAGGCCATTCAGTCCTTTAGAGCGATAGGCTTCACAAAGATATTTTTGTGATTGAAAAGTATCCGCTTCCAATTCTCTAAGGACCAAGAATTTTTTGAGTAGCTGAAGCAGCACAGATATTGAATGCCTCAATTTCTTATCGTCAAATGGAGCGCTGTCATACACATATTTATAAGCTTCGACTCGATCTATTTTAAAGTCTTGTACTGTGGCCATTTTTGACTCCACATAGCTATTTAATAGAATGATATCAGTCCTTTTGTTAAAATATGGCGATCCCAAAAATTTGCGAAAAGCGCCTATTTCTTGCTTTGAGAGCCTTTTGTAAGTAAAAATTAAGGTTGAATTTCGCATAAAATAATGAAAAAATATTGACAAATATGCAGATAAAATACTGATAATCAAATAGTATGTCTATTTTTAATGATAGTAAATTGTCATTTTTGTTGTTGTTTACAGAGAGATAAATTGTGATTTTTGAAGGGTGAAGCATTTGTAATTATAGACTATCACAATATTTAAGGCTGAGTCATTCTAAAACATTCGTACCATGAAAAAAATTATCGTTTTCCAAATAATTATTTTTTCCCTAATCCCGTGTTTACTTCAAGCACAGGGATGGGAAAAATTTTATGGTTCGGATGATGCTTCCTACACTGATTTTGCCTTTAAATCCGCTTCGACTTTAGATGGTGGATTGGTCATTTTAGGATCAAAGACATTTCCTGGATCAACTACTTTGGGGCATCTGAAATTATTCGTACTTAAGTTGGATGCCAACGGGATAGTGGAGTGGGAGTTTGAAGACCCACAGTCCTTAGGGTCTTTTGTAAATCCGTTGCAAGTTTTGCAAACATCGGATGGAAATTTCTTGATTAGTTATCTCTATGGGAATGCTCCACCAAATAATACAGTGATAGTTAAAAAAATATCTAGTAGTGGTTCAACCATATGGGAAAAGGATTACAGTAATACCGAGTACAGTTATTTTAATGACTTGATTGAATTAAGCGATGGTGGTTACGTTTTGATGGGTGATTTTGAAGACGGATTTATATCTGGTGGAATATCTGTAGTAAGATTGAATGAAGATGGTTCAGATGTTTGGACTAAAGAAATAATAGCAAACAATGGAGATTCGCCCATCTTTGGGGGGCATCTAATTCAAGATAGTGCTGGAGATTTATTGATAACTGGCTATGAAGGTTTTTCTAATGTAGAGCAGGATGCATTTTTAATGAAGATAGATATTGATGGAGATGAAATTTGGAAAAAAGTTTACAATCGTCCTCAGGTAGAATTTGGATTGCAAGTAGCAAATATTGGAACGGAGTATGTAATTGCTGGACTAGTAAATCCTGATGGATTCTCTAATAATATGACGCTTCTTAAAGTTGATAGTGAAGGAACGGAAATATGGTATAAAGAATACCTTGATGAAGTTGAAGTAAATAGTTTTTGCAAACTGGAAGTTGCGGATGATGGCGGATATGTAATTAGCTCAACCGGCGAATTCGATGTGTTAGCCAAGACTGATATGTTTTTGATAAAATTTGATCAATCAGGCGAGAAAGAGTGGATTAATAATTTCGGACGATCTGAGGATGAAATGAATGTTTCATTATTAAGACATGACCAAGGATATTTCTTAGTTGGTAGATCAACAACAATAGATTCCGATGTACTTGTTTATGTGGTAAAAACAGATTTGCTCGGTGTTAGTTTTACAAATACATTATCAGGAAAATTATTTTTCGATGAAAATCTAAATTGTCAAAATGATAATAGCGAACTTGGATTGTCACAATGGTTGGTTGTTGCTTCAAAGCAGTCAGAAGAGTTCTATGGTGTTACAGACGATCTAGGGAATTATTCTTTCGCGTTGGATACTGGTGCATACGAGATTGAAGCCTTTGAAACATCTGGATACTGGAATATTTGCAATAATAATTTTACAATTGATTTCTCAGATTTTAATCAAAATATCACACAAGACATCGGCGCTCAATCCATCATCGATTGCCCTTTGATGGATGTCTCTATTAGCACTCCCTTTCTAAGAAGATGTTTTCCAAATACCTATTCTGTTCAGTATTGTAATCTGGGAACGCTATTGGCAGAAGATGCCTATCTAGAAGTTTCTTTGGATTCATTTATGGCAGTTATTAGCACTAGTATTCCTTTTTCTTCTCAAGCTGGCAATACACTAACCTTTGATTTGGGAGATGTGGAAGTCGGTGCCTGTAGTTCTTTTGAAATTGCCGTCCAACTGGGAGATTCCACTAATTGCGATGACTTGCCATTGGGATTGACCCATTGTGTGGAAGCGCATATTTATCCAGATAGCCTTTGTTTTAATACGGATAATTGGTCTGGGGCAAGCCTAGAAGTGGACGCACAGTGTACAGGAGATTCTGTTGTTTTCACCATTACAAATGTTGGAACCGCACCAATGTCTGAGGCTGTTGGTTATATAGTAATTGAGGATGACGTGATTTTGATGATAGGAAATGTTGAATTAAACATAGGCGAATCTGAAACCATCAGTTATGCCGCAAATGGTGCTACTTACCGCCTGGAAGTAGAGCAGGAAGTAGATCATCCTGGGTTTAGTATGCCAAGTGTATCTGTTGAAAATTGTGGAGCGGCCAATTCGATATTTTCTACTGGATTTGTGAACATCTTTTCCCCAGATGACGGTGATAATTTTATCGATATAGACTGCCAGCAGAATAGGGGAGCATATGATCCTAACGATAAAAGAGGATTTCCTTTGGGGTATGATGAGGAGCACTACATTAGTAGAGGACAAGCGTTGGAATATCTCGTACGGTTTCAGAATACCGGAAATGACACAGCATTTAATGTAGTTGTAAGGGATACGATTAGCGAGTTTTTGAATATTGCTTCGGTTCGCCCCGGAGCATCCAGTCATGATTATAATTATTCGGTTTCTCCGGAAGGCGTGCTAGAATTTAGATTTAGCAACATTCTATTACCGGATAGTACTACGAACCTATCGGGCTCCAACGGTTTTGTGAAATTTAAAATTAGCCAAAATTCTGACCTCGCGATTGGAACTGAGATTTTGAATTCCGCTGCTATATATTTTGATTTCAACGCACCGATAATAACTAATCAAACCCTGCATACGATCGAAAGACCATTGCTAGACATTGTGAGCATAGATAATGTCCCGAATGATGATTGGAACGTTACGGCTTCTCCAAATCCGTTTGAAAGTCTTGTGAATTTTAAAGTCGAAGGATTGTCCTTAAAGCAAAGTACTTTCTTCTTATACAATGTAAATGGCCAACTCATTGAAACTGCAAGATTCGAGGGTCAGCAGTATCAAATGAATACAGAATTGTTAAGTAGTGGAATGTACTTCTTTACGATTCAATCGAATGGAGGGACTGTTGCTAGTGGAAAGATTGTGAGACAATAGGGGGTGGAACAATTTTAAATGTTGAATGACGAATGTTGAATGACGAATTTCGAATGACGAATGTTGAATGTTGAATGACGAATGTCGAATGACGAATGTCGAATGACGAATGTTGAATGTCGAATGTCGAATTCGAATAAATTGCGATCGAATAACGTACTCGTGATTTAAGATGGATTACGCGATAGAGCCCCATCGGAGCGCAATGTTTGTAGAAACGAAAATCCAAAAACACGAATTTCAACACCGGAGGCGCGATGAAAAGTCATAAGCCTGTCTGGCCGCCAGGCGAGATCAAAAGTCAAATAATGAATTTTCATTTTAGCCCTCATCCTTCAAATAATATCCTACCGAATCCTCCAATTGACTAATTAACTCTTCCTCCATGTATTGGTACTCATCCGGTATGTCAAGCACAATAATTTTTTTCCCAATTAATATCTCTTCCGGAAATTCTAAGATTCTTCTTTTATGATCCTTCTCCATCACAAAGATCAACTCCGCCCATTCAATTAATTTATTGGAGACTTTGATTCTAGCAGATTTGGCAGTTCCTGCAGATTTCACATTGTATCCTTCTTTATTTTTGAAAATCGTTTCGGCCGTTCGACTTCTCCATATATTTCGACTACAGATGAAAAGTAGGTTCATAAAATAGTATTTGATATTCTAATCAAATCGGAAAAATACTAGAATTCGGTATGTCATTAAATTTTCGATTCCCAGCAAACCGAGATTCAATTTAAATCACGTATAAGTTATTCTGATCTAAAATTAAACAACTTTAAGCTTATCGACCCACCAGGAACATAATTGATTGGCTCATTTATTTTCATGTCAAAATAAATCCTTCTTTTGATTTTATTAGGTTGTACAGTCACCCTATAATTTCCATTTTCCAATTGAAAAATATTTCCTTTAATAAATTTTTCATCTCGATGCGGCGTCATTATCGGATTGGCATAGCCCAGCATAAATCGATTCGATTCCTCTTCCATTTCAAACACAATGCTGCATCTTGAGTTGCCTTGAGCTCTATCAAATTTATCAAGAAATAAAGGCAGTGTAGCATCCTCTTTTTTGTTTTCAATGATGTCTTTGATTTTGCGATAAAGATAAGTATCAAGCTGCCAAAGTCTTGTTTGGTTTAAAATCCCAATTAATCCTTCATCAATATTAAAATTGACCGGTGCGTTTAAGGCCGCCTGATAATCTGCCTCCGCTTTTATTTCTTCTGGTGTTTCCCTTAAAATAATCGCTTCCTTCACCTCTTCTAAAAAACTCAAAGACTTGGTTTCCGGCCAGGTCAATCCTCCCTTTTGACTATTCACCCCAAAGTATTTGTCCGGTTTGTCCTCAAAAATCCAATAAATTTTATATTTAATATTATCCACAGAAATCAAAGAATCTCTTTTCTTGGGCTTAAAGATTTCTGCTGTGCTCTTTTTTAAATCCATTACCGTATTCTTTCTTTCCCTTGTGTCCACCAGGTAACTAACTTTGAGTTTCTTTTTTTTCTGGGAAATGACTTTGTAAAGGATGTTGGATTCCTTGGTAACAATGAAGTCGCCAGGGGAGAAGTTAGCCTTTATTTGAGCAATAATGTTTGTGGCTAAAAATTGGAAAAATACGAACAGCAGTACAGGTTTCATTTGTTTAAAATTCTACTATGAAGGTAGGAAAAATTTGGTAAGCGGAATCTAGGGGAGAGCCAAGGAACAATGTTGAATGTTAAAGATCGAATGTTGAATGACGAATGTTGAATGTTGAATGTCGAATGTCGAATTCGAATAAATTGCGATCGAATAACGTATTCGTGATTTAGGATGGATTACGCGATAGAGCCCCAGCGGGGTGGAATGTTTGTAGAAACGAAAATCCAAAAACACGAATTTCAGCACTAGAGGCGCGATGAGAAGTCAAAAGCCTGTCTGGCCGCCAGGCGAGATCAAAAGTCAAAATGATAAATTAAAAGTGGAATTCGCGATTTAGTTTGAATATCGCGATACAGGAAATTTATTGTTCTTTTGGTTCACGAGATTATTTAGGAAGTACGATTTTCGATTTCGAATGACGGTGAGTCGAATGACGAATGTCGAATTCGAATAAATTGCGATCGAATAACGTATTCGTGATTTAGGATGGATTACGCGATAGAGCCCCCAGCGGGGTGAAATGTTTGTAGAAACGAAAATCCAAAAACACGAATTTAGCACCGGAGGCGCGTTGAAAAGTCATAATTGAAAATTGATAATTTATCGAAAGCCTGCATGCCAAATTGTTGGTAGGCTCGATGAGTTAGAAGTATCGAATGACGTACCCTTGATTTAGTTTGAATATTGTTTGAATTACACAACTCGCATATTACTTTTTCTTCCTAAACAACTTTTTAATAGAATACCCAATTTTTTCATACCATTTTCGCTTTCTAACACTGAAAGTAGTAACAAAGACGGTTTCTGAATCATCCAGAACCACATCGTATTCAATTTCTCTTTGTGCTAGAAATTGATCTTTCATAATCACTATTTCTTTTTTCATATATCCTATATAGGAAACCACGATATGAATAGAATCGCTATCAATAAATTCATTCGTGAGGTCTAAACTATAACTTCCATCAATATCAGTAGAAGTTCCATTCGCTGTTCCTTTAATAACTAAAGTCCCTCCGATTAAAGGTTCTCCGTTATCATCTTTTATTTTTCCCTTGATCCATTTTAAGGTATCAACTTGAGAAAGGCCATGGTTCTCATTTTGGTGATGTTGAATCGAAACATTTGCTCCATTATTCAAATTCGCAGTTTGCACTATTTTTGCACCTATGGGCTGAGAGATAGGATTGCTATAAATTGAACTACTTGCTAAAACGCCAAATACACCAGCTAAGATTAATTTTTTATTGGTTTGCAAAGTTTCATTTTGCCTCCAATTAGGATCAAATATTTTGTCATCATAAATCCCACAAACCTTCTCTTCACTATTACTATGTACCACCGCAATTTCCCAATCCGTAAATCCTCTAAAATCAATAATGGTTTCATTGCATTTTGAACATAGACGACCCTTTCCGCAAGCTGACATATCATCCCAAATTTGGCCACATTGCTGAATTTTTGAAAAGTTTACTTTAGTTTTCATGCTTATAGTTTATTTTGGAAATATAGCAGGTATCAAAATCCTCCTTCTTTTTCCATTTTTGCATTTTAATTCACCTGGGAATACTTTTGCAAATTGTACTCCAATATAGCCTCTTTCCTCAATCTATTCCTAGCAATTGAAAACCCAAAACTTGTACCACCTAGACTAAGAGCACCAATGACCGGCACAAAATTATGACTTTTCCCTTGTTTATAATTTCTTACCTGCCAAGCCCAAAAGGCAATAGCGGCTCCAACAGTCACCAAACTAATTTTTGCGTTCTTATTCGATTTTTCCCAAAGCTCCTCCGCCCTTGGAAACTCAGACATCAGAGTTGCTACCTTTTTCTTAGACAATCGTTCCCCATCTTTTTTATATTTAATCGCGAAAATGCCATTGTACATTCTGATATCTTGCGCATCGCAAAAGTTGGAAATGCAAAAACAGAAGAAAAATAAAGTGATAGATTTTAAATTCATGTTACTAGTTTTGATTAATTTAATGAAGGAGTGAAGTGAGTGGGGGGAAGGTTGTATATGCATTGACGAATTATGTTTTCGATTATGCTGGATTCTTCATTTCTTCGAAATCTTAGGTTATTCGCTTTGTTCTTAAAGCTTCCAATTTGGCTGTATTTTTAATTCCCAAATTGTCTTACTCTTCCCTTTTTTATTGCAAAAAAAATAAGCCCTACTTTTTTATTTATATTTAATAAGATTAGTTGGCATGCAAAAAAAAAATACTAGGAATTTCACGCGTACTCGAAAGAACCTGATCCAATTTATCTTGTGTGTCAAACTACATCCCGACGATCTCTCCGGTTCTTTTACTTATATTGTATTTTGATATTTATTTGAAAAAAAACAAAGCAATCTAAACTTAAGCTTAATCATGTCTAAACTTAGACAATATTTTAAAGCCCTACTTCCCGGTATATTCCTCTTCGGATTTACCGTGGGAACTGGATCTGTCACGTCCATGGCCAAAGCAGGAGCGGACTATGGTATGGCCTTACTCTGGACAATATTGCTTTCTTGTGCCATCACTTATCTATTGTTACACCTTTTTGGGAAGTATACCCTCATCACTGGAGAAACAGCTTTAGCTTCAATCAAAAAACGCATTCATCCAGCCGTGGCTATTTTTTTCATTATCACCCTAACAGCAAATGTCTGCGGATCTGTGATTGGCGTCATGGGTATTATTTCAGAAGTCTGTTTTGAGTGGTCTAAAAATATAGTGGACGGGGGCATAGTCCCCATTTACTTCGCCATATTTTTCATCAGTTTAGTTTATCTAATTTTTTTGCTAGGAACCACTGAAGTATTCCAACAAATTTTAGGATTTATAGTAGGCCTTATGGCCCTTTGTTTTCTTATCAATTTTTTCATCCTTACGCCTCCTTTATTGGAAATTGCCAAAGGTTTTGTACCTAGCATCCCCGAAACTGGCCCCGGTAAAAATGCATTTTTAGTAATTGCTTCTATGGTAGGAACCACTGT
>CALGJW010000627.1 GCA_937930025.1 uncultured Saprospiraceae bacterium
ATTCCTCACAATTGCCTGAAAGTTAAAAAATGTATTTTCGAATTTGGATAAACTACTAAGCATATTGCTATCCATAAGTGCAATGAAACTTCGATCTATAAAACTTGTCATTAAAAAAAGCAATAAAAAAAACATACTGAACAGCAAAATTGATTTTCTTTCGAATAAGTACTGAGGTACAAGCTTGTAAATGAGGAGATAGGTAGACGTCATGATAATAGGTAATCGAATACCTATATGTTTTACGTTGGAAAAAAATGACTTATCACAATTCACGGAGAAATTATGCCAATCCACAATTGCTGATGACCATATCAGAAAACAAAACCAAAATACTAGATGCGAGGTGACTTTACCCATTATTTAAAGTTACAGACTTTTTGAAGAATAAGCGAGTTTATTGACGCAAACGACCTAAATTTGATGCTTAATAACAATGATTTTCACCTTAACTTCATTTCCCTTCCTTTCGCTTCTATTTCCTGATTCTATGTTTTTCTAGGCCTAACTTTGAAGTAGCACTTTAACCAGTTCAATGTATTGCGGCAATTAAGTTACTTAAAAACATAAACAATGAAACGCTTAATCTTACTTCTATTTTTTCTAACCAAACTAATATGCCTTCAGGCCCAATCTACATTAATCGGGAAAGTAGAAGATGTAAATAAAGATCCCATACCCTATGCAAATGTGGTCCTTTTTAAATCTGAAGATACAAGTTATGTTGCTGGTTTGATAAGCGACGACAATGGAACATTTTCCTTTGACAATCTAAATGCTAAAGAATATAAAATTGAAATTAGTTTTATTGGTTATACTACAATCACAGTTGTTATTGAACCCAATAATACAGGAGTTCCTTTTACGTTTACACTAGTAGAAAATGCCTCTCAATTAGGTGAAATTATAGTTGAAGGAAAAAGGAAATTGATCATAAAAAAAACGGACCGAATCATTGTTGATATTGAAAATTCAATTAGAGCTGATTATGGAAATGCTATTGATGTTTTGTCCGTAACCCCAGGATTAAAAGTCCAAAACAATCAGCTGCAAATGCTTGGCAAAACAGAAGTTCAAGTATTGATTAATAACAGGCCCAGCAATTTAATTGGAGACAACCTGATGGTGTTTTTGGAAACACTAAGTTCGCAAAGTATAAAATCAATTGAGATCATGACCACCCCTCCAGCCGAATACGATGGTAATGGCATTGGAGGCTTTATTAATATTATATTAAAAGAATCTGTTTCCAATTCATGGAAAGCAACTATTGGCGCTTCATTTAGAAAAAGGACTGAGTATAAGGCAACAGGCAATGCCGCTTTTACCTATAATAAGAATAAGTTCTTTTTCACGAATTCGTTTTATCTTCAGGAAGGTATTTACCATCAAGGTCAAGAAAGCACCTCTTTTTTTAAAGAGGAAAATTGGTTCACTGAATCCTCTTTTAACAGGGGCTTTCTGGAGTACAATAATCGTATGAATATAGGTTATCAGCTGTCACCCAATTATGCCGTTAACATTCAATATTTGTATTCTCATTCCGACCAGTCAACAACTGAAAGACCTTATTCAATCATAACTGAGCCATCGAATGAAATTGAACTTGGACGATTGAATACTAATGGATATATTGATCAAGATAGAAATATTCATTCAATAAATTTTAATCAGTCCATCAAAATAGATACAACAGGTAAACAACTTTCTATCAATCTTGACTATTTTGGTTTTAATGATATTGAAAATAAAAACTATACTGGTACTTCAAACTTTTATCAATCGAATACTCAATATTTTAAAGGAAACAATATCAATAACCAAAAAATTAACAACATATCTGGCTCTTTTGATTTTAGACTTCCCTTTACAAAATTTGCCGCGAAATTTGGTGGAAGATTAGCCCATTCAACTGCGTCCAACAGCATTCAATTGGCTAATACCGGATTAATTGATTTCCTTCCAACCAACTTGGATTCTGAAATCAATGATTTTGAATACAAGGAGTCCGTTAGCGCTATGTATTCTAGCATCGACCCAATTTTGTCTAAGGGTTGGTCAATGTCTCTAGGGATCAGATTTGAATCTGTAGATATATCTTCTCAGTCAAATAGTCTAGACATTAATAATAAAAAGACTTTGAACGCAATGCTTCCTACTTTTTTTATAACAAAAAAAATCAATCCAAAAACAACCTTAGGGAGTAGCATTAACAGACGAATTTCACGACCCTCCTTTTACTTGATAACTCCAAATCCATGGATCGCCAATCCGTTTCAACAGGTCGTAGGTAATCCCTTTTTAACTCCATCGTTCAGTAATAATGTAGAATTGAGTCTAACACATAACAATTTTTACGCAAAAATGTATCATACAAAGGTAAAGGATGACTTTAGTCAAATTCCGATTTCTAATGCAGAAGACAAAACTGTTGTGTGGAAATTTATCAACTTCTCATCCAAAGAAAATACAGGAATAACCTTACAACACAATTGGGAGCTATCGAAAAGATGGACGATGAATAACACCGCAGATATTAACAATGGTAAGTATAATTACGAAAAATCGATACTAAAAGGTGTGAACACCTATTTTGCAACTTCTCATGACCTTATTCTTAACAAATCAAAAACCTTGCAAATGAGCATTGACTTTTGGTATTCGCCAAAAGGGGTGGACGATATATGGGAGGTACGTCCTCAAAGTTCACTGTCAACTTCCATACAGTATAAATTACTAGACGGAAAACTATCACTAAGCCTGCGTGCGAATGATATTTTTAAAAATCAAAATGAGTCAATCAACTCAACACTTAATGGTATTGGTCAAAATGCTGATGTATACTATGACAGCAGATATGTTGGGATTACTGCAAATTATAATTTTGGGAATACAACAATTAAGGATAGACTTAAAGAAAGTGGAAATAAGGATGAGCTAAGGAGAACAGGGAATTAACAATGATTTTGACAAGAAGTAAGATAAAGGATTCAATATATAATATTGCATAGACCGTCAATATCTGGCAGCGGCTAGTACACTTATCAAACACGACCTTCGACTACTGAGTCTATGCCAACGAATTCAGAGCTTATTGGAAATAATTTGGGACTAAAACCTATCCCTTAAATCCATCACCGGCTTTTCAAAATACTTATAAATAATGGTAGAAAAAAACAAGGTGGCTCCCCAATAGACTATATACTTTATACTTCCATCGCTGGCATTCACAATTGGAAAGTGCTTATTAATAAATCCCACAACTAAACATAGATTGATCAAATACATGGAATAAGAAATCAAGGAAATATGTGTCATCATTTTCCCAAAAGAAGTCTTAAAGGATTTGTACTGATCTGCAAATGGTAATAAGCACATGGCCGCAATAGAAGTCAGATTAAAGTAAAAAGTCTTGTTGAAGAAGTCGTTTGATTCTCTTGGGATGAAAGGTATCACCATCATGTAGAGGAATCCGATCACGAAAAGTTGCGTCGCATATTTTTTCCAAAAATCTTGATAATAGAACTTAGCATAAGCCATCAGTACGCCGTATACAATCGTATCTAATCGCATAAGTACGATCTTCCTAAATTTGGTATCCCAACCAAAGCTGTCTACTTGAATTCCAGACTGACTGATGCGATATAGCAATGGACAAACAAGTAATATCAGAATTGCAGTTAACAATCCTTTTCTGCTTGGCCATATTTTCAAACAGCCCCACAAAGTTAGCGGAAGAAAAATATAGAACCATTCTTCAATTGTCAAACTCCAGGATTCCCAAAAGAAATGATAAAATGGGCTTGCAAAATTCTGCAAGAAGACTAGGAACTTAAAATTGAAATGTTCGAGATTTCCGCCAACGATACCCAAGGAAATAAACAGCAGGTACAATCCTAAAACTAGATAGTAATTTGGTAAGGTTCGAAACCATCTTCTTTTCCAAAAGTTAAAAATCTGGTAGAAATTTAGACTGTAATTATTTTGATCAATGATTTTGATAAGTATTCCACCGATTAGGAATCCGCTAAGCACAAAGAAGAGCTCTACTCCATCGACCAACTTAACCCAAGGGAAATTTTCAAAGGTTGTTCCCTTCAACATATACTTCCCATGGCCATGCACCACAAGGATGATTGCGATGGCTCGGTAGACATCTAGGCCGTAGGTTCTTTTTTTGCTGCTAGAATTGCTGTTCATTCTAGGCAAAGATAGATTTCTGGGGAGAATTAGGGTGTTTTATAATCAAGGATTGAATAATTGAGTTGTGATGGTAGAATTTTACCAATGGATTGATTCTTCAAGAATATCACAAACCACCGAATTTACCAAAGGATTGATTCTTCAAGAATAACACAAATCACCGAATTAGACCAATAGATTGACCTCTTTCGGTAATGAATTAAATCCCTTTCCCGTATCTTACCACCCAAAGAAACACAGACATGTCTAAACCTAAACACTTCACTCTAATTGGCGCCGGAATAATGAGTGCTACCCTTGGAGTTTTCCTCAAAAAATTACTCCCCGATTGTCAGATCACCATTTTCGAAAGGTTGAATAAAGTTGGTGCTGAATCATCAGATGCTTGGAATAATGCTGGTACAGGGCATTCTGCTTTTTGTGAATTAAACTATACGCCTGAACTTCCAGACCGATCGGTTGACATATCGAAAGCATTAAGGATTTCTAATTCCTTCGAAGAGTCTAAACAGTTTTGGGCCTATCTTAAATCTAATGGACATCTAGATACTAAAACGGCCTTTATCAATGATATCGATCACATGAGTTTTGTTTGGGGAAAAGAAAATATGGAGTTCCTTCAAAAACGATATCAATCATTGGTTAAATATCCCATGTTTGAGGACATGCTTTATTCCGAGGATCATGATCAAATTGCAGATTGGATTCCATTGATGATGAAAAATCGTCCGAAGGAGGAGGATATCGCTGTTACCCGTATGGCTATTGGAACAGACGTAAACTTCGGAGCAATCACAAGAGGCATGATTCATTACCTTTCTACTCTGGATGGAGTCAATGTGGAACTTGGGCATGAAGTTCAAGATCTGTGGCAAGAAAAAGATGGCGGTTGGAAAGTAGAGGTGGAAGATTTAGATACTGGAGACGAAAAAGAAGTTCAAAGTGAATTTGTGTTTATTGGAGCTGGTGGAGGTGCATTAAAATTATTGGAAAAATCTGATATTCCAGAGGGTCGAGGGTACGGTGGGTTTCCGGTCAGCGGACAGTTTTTACACTGCACAAATCCAGATGTTGTTAAGCAACATGAAGCGAAGGTATATGGAAAAGCAGCCTATGGTTCGCCTCCCATGTCTGTACCGCATTTGGATACTCGCATGCTTGATGGCAAGCGCTCCTTGTTGTTTGGACCCTATGCTGGGTTCTCCACTAAATTTCTTAAGAATGGCTCCT
>CALGJW010000628.1 GCA_937930025.1 uncultured Saprospiraceae bacterium
AGATACGAGAACAATTGTTCCTGGTCCTGCGAGTCATGATTATACGATGAAGATATTGGAAGGAAATATTGTCGAATTACTTTTTGAAAATATTTTACTGCCAGATTCCTTTGTAAATGAGCCAGGGTCGAATGGCTTTGTGATTTTTGATGTTGAGGTAAAAAGTGGCTCTCCTTACGGAACGAGAATTGAAAATACCGCAGGAATTTATTTCGACTTTAATCCTCCCATCATTACCAATACAGTGGTCAATACCATTCAGATGATTGTAGATGTGGACAATCCCATTGAAGGATCCATTGAATTGGAAATTGCTCCAAACCCAACGGGTGGTCAAGCTTATTTAAAATACCATTTGGAAGAATCCGAAATTGTAACCATTGCAATGTATGATCTGCAAGGACGATTTGTAACAATAGTGGAGCAAGGGTTACAACAAAACATAGGTAATCAAAAAGTCTTACTAGAAACCGGAGCACATCCGGATGGCGTCTATTTCTTAAATATAACTACGAACTCTGGAAAACAGGGCATAGTGAAAATGATACAATTGAAATAAAAAAAAAGGAGGTCTTGCATAAGGCCTCCTTTTTTCAATTTTTATTTTTAGTTTTCCTCCTTAATACATCTAACACAGCATAAATTCATTTTGGGGATCTGGTCACTATAGACTTCTTCCTTGGAATTCATCATCATACGATATAAAGCAAACTGGCTTCCAGTTGGTCCATCATGGTTAACCCAAAACTGAGCTATCTGACCTTTGCCTTGAAAAGATGCTCCGTTCGACTCTCCCATCCCAGCGTATTGAACATTAAATACGGATTTAAATTCTTTTGCCTTTTTTAAACTTCTCCATATTCGAATTTCTTTGGTCAACGCTTTCTCCATTTCAAAAGTAAGTTCCAAGGCTCGCCAATGATTTTCATTTGGCAATTTCCATCCTTGGGGACAAACCATTTGGGCCTCCGAAAAGGAATACAATCTTCCATCCCTTTCACAATTAGCTTCAATGTTATCGTAACAAAAAGATTCAGGGGTATTGAAATTCAGGCTTTCAATAAACCATGTTTGGTTTCCAAATTTTTCAATTCGATAGGATTGTCCATCTCTTGGGTCCTGGAAAGAAACAGATTTAGTATGATCAATGGTTGTAACTCCACAACTTGAAATGGATATATTAATCAATCCTACAAATACAACTATGATGAGATTTAATAAAGAAAGTCGCAAATTGGTAACCAGGGGCATAGATGAAATTTAATCGATTGTGACATGTCCCCAGTTTTCTCCCCGCTCGATTCTACTTAACTGCATGGTCGAAATACCAAAGTTTTTAGCAAGAATTTTTCTTTTTGTCTTTCCGGCCTTTAATCTTTTTTTAAGCAACCTCACTTTAGTCTCTGTCATTTTAACATGCTCCGGTTTAACTTTCTTATTTGCAAGTTTAAAGGTCCCGTCAGCAATTTGGCGTTCTGTTAATTCTTTTCGAGTGATCCACTCCAAGTTTTTATAATGATTGTTGCCTTTGTCTCGATCTTTAAAGTTAACATATGTATGCTCGTCGGATTTTCGCACTACAAAATTTTCAGCAACAAAAATATGTACATAGGCTCCGAAACGGACACCATCTTTTAGCGTTAGATTTAGTTTAAAAAATTCTTTTCTAACCATAGAACCTTTAAGTAAGGATTCTTTTTTCGTTTCTTTTTCCACACTTTTCATGCGACCATAATCGGAAATAAAATAGTTGCACTTTCTGGTAGGTACAGGCGTTTCGACTAAAACCCACCGCTCGTTCCAATATCCAATCTTTTCTGACTTCATCTTCACAAGTTTAACAATAGAATTTCCAATAAATAAATCAACCCTATTTCAACATTATGAAATAAGCAGGAAATTATTTTGTGTTTGTTTAGGTTGATAAATATTTTCTTGGCATTTCTGAAAGAAATTTCAAGCAATATTTGAAAACAATTCTACTATATTTTTTTCAACTTATTTGTAAAAAAAAGTAAATTTAAATTAACATTAATAAATTAAGGACAAATAACCCTAGGCAAATGGAATATTTCAAGAAACATAAAACGACGATTATAGTCGTAGCAATCTTTTTAATCATTGGGTCTTTTATTTATCGTGGAAACATGCAGCACCAGGCAGAATTAGCGGACAATCCTGCTGTGAATCAATATTACGTATTTCAGGACTATCCAAACTCCGGTGAAGAGGCTATTATGAAAATAAAATCTATTTCAGAAACTGCGATTGAATTCTATATTCCGCATGGAGAAATTATCGGTGGCTTTGAACCGAATACTTCCGAGTCTGTAGTAAGAGATGCTGACACAAAAGGAAACATGTACAGCGAAGAAACTATGATTATTGCTAAGGAGGAAATTGCTCAACTATTAGAAAGTAATGGGTTTAGTGGTCATATGAATAAGAAACCGAGAATAGAATTTATCTTTCAATAATCAATTCACATTAATTTTTTTTCCGAAAATTAATTTACTTTTAGACTAATCAAATATTGAAAGTGTGCATGCTATCATAGCTTTTCTAAGCGGAACAATTAGTCTATTAATAATTACAATTAGCCAAGTAAAGGTTTTCCAAAGTATTAATACTTTATATGTTATCGGAACTCCGCCAGAAATCGCAACTATAGGACTCGGTATAAAATTAGCCTGTGTGGCCTTGGCAATTATTTCAATCGTTTTCTCGGTTCAATACACAAAACTTGGGTGGCAAAAATATAGTCTAATAAATAGGGTAGCCAGGTTTATGGCAATTGTGGCGATCATCCTTTGCTTCGTACCGATTCATTGGTTTTTAATTCAATAATGGAAATTTTAGTATTTACAACCCTGGCCAAATCACTTCAAAGAAGACTAACATTAGTAAATAGCTTGCCAAAGCGGCAAGTAAACCAAATGCAGTAGCCAACCCTAGACGAATAGCATTTTTATTTTTTCCCATTAACATTAAACGACCAACGATTACAAAAATTAATAAGGGCAACCATAAATAGGAAGCAGCAATCAATGCCTCTTCCGAAAAGTCATCAAATCGAAAAAAGTAGAAATAGCCGCAAAGTACTATTGCACCCAGGGCAATTGAATTATGAATTCTTTTTTCCAAAATTAAATTCTATTACTGGGCAGCTATCCAATCGTCCACTATTCTTTCTAAGGTCTTC
>CALGJW010000629.1 GCA_937930025.1 uncultured Saprospiraceae bacterium
TTACATTCACTAGAAGTTGAATTTAGTAAACTGTTTTTTTCTTAAAAAGGGCCAAATGTTAATTAAAAATGTTCTCCTAGCTGCTTTGTTAATCCCAATGCTATTTAGTTGCAGTTCCACAAGTAAATTGAAAAAGAATGAAGTAAGTAAGGAAAGTTCTGCAAAATTTTCTTTTCAAAAACCTGACACCCTCGCATTTGAAATCACTAAAGGAAATAATATCATTTTTAAAACTGTGTTGAATGATACAGATACGCTAGATATGTTCTTGGATACCGGAGGAACTTCTATTGTCTTAAAACACAGTGCAATTAAGGAACGTACTTCTCTGTTGCACAATGGAAAAAATAAAAAATACAAAGAAGTAAATTACGACCCATTGAAAGGAGGTTATTCACTGACTCTTGGTAATATGAGATGGGAAGATCTAACTATATATCCCACATCCTTACTGCCGGAAGAATCCGATGGACATTTTGGCTGGAATCTGTTTAAGGGCAAAGTAGTAGAATTGGATTATGAAAAAAAGTTGATGATTGTACATAGTTATTATGATGGAAACTTGTCAGCTTACGCTAAGCTGGAAGTGGAATACATTAATACCTTGTTCTGCGTAAAAGGAACCATTAAGGTAGGAGAAACTGAATTTACAAATAGGTACCTTTTTGATTCAGGATTCCAACGAGCAATTGTGATGGATAAAGACCTTAGAGAAAAATCAAAATTTCCTGATAATCTACCGGTCATCAAAGAATCTAAACTAAAAAATTCTGCTGGAACTGAATTTATTAATAGGGTAGTGGAAATAGACGAGATTTGTTTAAGCACAGTTTGCGCAAACCAGGTTCCAATTCAACTATTGTCAACACCTAATCCAGCCAGATTCGAAACACACATTCTCGGGAACGAATTGCTCAAACGATTCAATACTATTTTGGATTTTCAAAATTCCTTTGTCTATCTGAAGCCAAATAGTTTGATGAGTCTGCCTTATGTTGATGCCTCCTAAAGGTTTTATTGAATCTCAAAATTGACCTATTTTCATAAGTTATTTATGTTGCTTCGTAGTGCGGCCTGTTGAGGTATCACATACCTTCGCGTTTTTATTTTTCAAACCAACTAAATAACATTGATGAACATTACATTAGATCAAGCAGAGAAAATGATTGCGGCTGCAAAAACAAAATCAGGGGCATTGGACACTAAAATGAATATTGCTATCGTCGATTCAGGTGCTAATCTTTTGGCATTTGCTAGAATGGACGGGGCTTGGCTTGGTTCTTTAGATATTTCCATCAAAAAAGCAAAAACTGCCCGCTATTTTGATATGGATACCGGAATCATTGGAAGCTTATCACAGCCAGGTGGTGCGCTTTATAATATCGAACATTCTAATAATGGATTGATTACATTTCCAGGAGGAATGCCAATTAAAAATGCGAACGGTGATATCATCGGAGCGATCGGCGTGAGTGGTAGTACTGTTGAAAATGATCATGCTGTTGCTGAGGCAGGTGTTGCTGTAGGATAGGACGCTGTTTTTAAAAGATTAGATTAGGAAAAAAGGGATAGCTATCTGAGGGTAGTTATCCCTTTTTCTATGAATAGTTCGGAGGGAAATATGATTGATTCTTGGACTTGTGTAAATGGATATGACATTTTCTTTCTTTCATTCTATTATACTTCAAATTGTAAACATACTAGGTTTGTTATATTAATGATAATAATATATATACAATAATTTATTATCAACTTTATTATTTCTTTTATCGACATAAATAGCATAGATTTAGAAAAACATTAATATTCGAAATTTATCACTTTGAAATTCCTTAATAATGGATTTTCAAAATTAAAAAACTCAGTAATATGCCAAAAGGTGACAATTTTTCCTGCATTCCGAAAGAACCGCTAATTAAGTTGGATGAAAAAGGGCAAGCACCAATCGTCAAATATTCCATGCCTCACGATACTTCCTATTTAGCAAAAAGTTTTGTGCCGCTAAGTATTGAGGAGGAGTGTTTTAAAGTAGAACATCGCAAAACGGGAAATATTAATAATTACAAACGCTTTGAAGGAAAAAAAATTAAAGAAATAGTACAGATTCTTCACCAAGAATTTGGAAATTTTAAGCGAACGATTAGTCTCAATAATTTACAAACTAGCGTTGTAGCCTCCGCGTCAATGGAAGCCATTGAAGTGGAATTGAACACAGCAAAACCAACTTCAGTAAAACCAATAAATTAAACTACATGCCAAACCAAAGCGCTAAATATAAAGAATACCTATCTTATCTCGAATCCTTTGCCTATAGAATTAAGACAGAAGAAATGATTCCTGTCTATGCTACAAATTCTTTTGGTAAACCTATAATTAAACTAGTTCCAAAGCTTGATAAAATGAAGCCAGAAATGTTTCTTATTGAAGAATACGAAATGAAATCTGTGCTCGGGGATTATGGTGCTGGTAAGGTAATTAAAACAATGAATTTTGGCCCAAATGAGGAACGAACCATTACTGTTTCTAGTTATAAAAAACGCGAATCAACTAGAAGTTTTGCCAAAAACGTTTTGGATTCTTATAGTGAAGAAAGCGCTGAGGAACTTGAAAGTTTAGTGGAAAATGAAGGAACATCCAATATTTCCAATACAACTTCTCTTATTAAAAGTGCAGATGTCAGCGCCGAAGTAAGCGGTGGTTTTGGTTCAATTGGTAAAGCAAGTGCCAGTGGTTCTGCCTCCGTAAGTAGTAGTGCAAATAGCACTAGAGAAGAAATGGCACGTCAGCTCTCTACTGCCATGGACAAGCATACTGCAAAATCTTCGGCAAATAGAGAAATAGAAATCAATGATACTACAACGGAAACAGTTTCATCTGGTAGCGAAGAGTCAACCGTTAGAAGTTTGAAAAATCCAAACTTCAAAACTTTGAACTTGGTGATGCGACAAATGGAACAAGAGTATATTTCGGCCATTATTTTTAAAAACGTAAAAATTGGCTTTTGCAATGGTACAAAAGAATCAATCCGATATGCCAAACTTTTTGAATTAGATAACCTACTTGATGATGTGATTTTAAAAAATGAATGTAAAGAAAAAATAAAATGCGATATCATTACTTCCTTAATGAAAGTTAAGGACATGAAGGGGGACGCTCATGAATTTATTGAAGAGGTTACAGAATCTGATTATGAGTGCGGAAAAGATAAAGATGGGAATACCGTTATCAAAGAAAAGAAAGATAAAATAAGGTATTGGAGGAAAAAGAAAAATCTTACACAAAAATTAAGTGAAGTTCGTCCTGATTTGAAGGATTATATAGTTGCAGATGGAATTATTCTAGATGTCAAGGTTCGAGTGTTGAGAACAGATGGAATAGTCGCAGATGCTTTTTTGGGTCATGGTGAGGCATTAGATTGTTTCAATCAGAAATTACAGGATGAAGCCACAAAAACAGAAATTCTTAAAAATGAAGAGCTGAGAATTAAGAATGATCAAGAGCGATTGAAACTGGATATAATTGCTTCGATGACTAAGCCAAAAGAAAAACTCGAAGCATATAATACCTTGTTTAATCATTGCTGTCCTAGCCCGGGAATAGGAATAAATGTGAATAAGAATGAATAGATCTGTAACTCACAATCGTTGGAAATTAAAAAATCAACCAGTATTAGTTAATAATGTATTAGGTAAATCATTTGGTACTGAGGAAGATTTTCCTAGTATAGAAGAAATTTCGTTGCGCTGGAGTAAAAGTTTCAAAGAACGTGTGTTGGAATCTGATGAAATTAAGAATCTTACTATAGAAAATTTAAGAGGAGATTTATATTATTTCGAAGGTCTAGGAATTGAAGATGATCTTTTGGACGAAAATAAAAGTTACTATGAAGGGATAGTTGCGCAAATAGACTATTGGGAATATTTGGAAAAAGATGCTCATAGTGGATTTGGTCAGCTCAAAGCTCCTGCACCCATTGTAAACGCTCCGTTTCAAAGAGAAAAAGAAAAATTCAATGTTCTATTGGCAGCGATAAATCCAGGTTATAGCCCTGATAGTGACCAAGATGCTTATTTTGTACAAACGCTGGAAGGAGTAAAAATTGGACTTTACTTTACAGTTGCGTACATCCCAATAATCTAGCTTTAACTTAGAATTTAGGAAACTGTACTCTTTTATTTAATCGTTATTTTTAAATACAAACCTGTTATACATCGACAAAATATGAAAAATCAAGTTACCCAAAATCGATGGAAAAAAGGTTCGGGGGATAATAAAAGTCAAGATTTTTTAAATAATAATGTATTAAACCCAAATAAAGAGGTTGGTGATTTAGGTGGTTCGAAGAATAAAATTCCGGTAGGGTCGGATGAGGCTCTACCTAAAACCCAGCGCTCCGGAAAAGCAGCCATCCTTGTTAAAAAATTGGGCGGTAAAAACACCTATGATTTGGAATACCATTCCAAGATTTATATCATCGGAGAATACACTGAAGATATGTTGAAATCATTGCAAAAAGATTTAAAATGGAATGAAAAAAAAGTAACGATAAACCGAGAAATATTTACGAAAGGGAGTGTTGAAAAAGTTACAATTTCTTTGAAATTCAATATTGTAATTGAAGAAAATACATCCTTGCAAAGATTCTTATATAAAGAAGGTTTCTTGAATAGTAAAAATACATTTTTAGATAACTCAAAAGATAACTATAAAAAAATCGTTCTCGACTTTAATAAAAAAGTCTATGAGGTAGACATGTTAGAAGGATATGGAATTATGAATTTTAATAAAAACATGCGATCTGAAAACAGTGAATTTCAAAGTAAAATTGATGGACGTGTTTTAGGAACTAGCCAAAATAATATCATAAATATATTTAATAAGGTCGAAAATAGGAAGGTGCATCACCACGAGATTGGTCATTTCTTGAGATTTGGTGAAAGATATCATGCAAATGTTTTAATCAATTCATATCATGCTAGATTATCGGATGACGTAATGTCGGCAGTTTCTGACTCTAATAATATTTTTAAAATATTTGATTTTCATTATGTGGATTATATAAATTGGTATTATGAATATTTGATGAAATTAGGATTTGATAACTTTATAAATAAAATAAGTAACTTCTATCTTTCTGACTTATTAAAAGTAAGGTATCACCTCGAACATAATCTCAGTTATGAGAATTTCGGTTCTCCAGGAGTGGAGTACTCGGATAGTGATTTTAAGAATCGGGAAGATTTAATTGTTAATATTCAAGATTCAGTATTTAAATAATCAGATATCACCTTTTTCAAAACATTTTTGAAGTTATTATTTGCATTTCGAATAATTGGAAGACATATTTAACTAAAGACGCATAGTCCTTGTTTAACGCTGATGGCGCTTTAAATAATGCGTTTTACGCTAATTAATTTTTCTCATTCATAAACTCTATCTCCTTCAAGCCCATCATGACCACATTTTCCTTCGCTGATTCATTCTTCACCACGATATAGACGTCTTGAAGTCCGGCAGTTTCTATTAATGGAATTTCAACCAACTGTGAATTTTTTCTTCTCCGCGCTTTTCTTTCCTCGACCGTTTTCGGAGTTTTCCCATTGCGATTACGGGGAAAAGCTTTTGGATTTACTTTCTCGCTTGTACCTAATATTTTTCCATTGGGACTACCTAAACGCACTTCTATGATACCACCAGTGGCTTCATACCTCGGTGAAACATCCACTACCACATCTATTCTTTCTATTCCTGTTAAATCAATCTGTTTCCATCCGACAGAAGCATTATCACCGAGCATGAAAAAATTCTTTCTTGGAGTTGTCAGGTACTGCGTGTTGTTTTTTATATCAGCATTCGCTGGATACAAAACTGGATTTCTTAGCGTCATGATTTGTTCTCCGAGAAGTGCCTTAACTTCTCCCATTCCTTTGTCAGTATAAGCTGCTCTCAAAACATATACGCCTTCTCCATCTTCACCGTCAGGAACCTCAGGTGTTATCGATCCTTTAAGCGCCAACTTTTTTACCGTAGGTTTTTCATCCATAAAAATCATGATATAATTGACCATTCGTTCGGCATGGGCCTCGCTCAATTCTGGATGAGCGGCCATGGCATGATCGCCCCAGATGCCGCTAGCCCCGTTGATGATTCTATCTCTTAATAAGATTTTATTCTCTGGAGTGAAGGCATATTTTTTTGCCACTTCTTCATAGCTTGGACCTATGGAATTTTTATTGAATTGATGACAAGAGACACAATCAGAAGATTCAATCAAATTTTTTCCTATCGCATCAATGGCCAACAAATCTGCACCGGCCTGATGGGAGGCCACTTCAATGGGATCAAACCCCGAGGGTACATAATCAAAGGTTATGGCCATTTCTTCGGCAGTGATTTTTCCGTCTTGGGATGTTCCATCCTCGGCATCTGAAACCGCAACAGTATAATCCAAATTTTTATCCCCAAAATAAAACGACTGATTGATTCCCTTGAAGTCCACATTAACTACTGGCTTTTCATTTCCTGCTACAATTTCAAAAAAAGTTTTGTTGCTTTCGTTCTTTGTATCTGTTACTGTCAAGCTGACCTTATAATTTCCCGGTTGATCTATCGTCACTTTTGGAGAAGCGGTGCTGTAGTTTTGTATAGTACCATCTTCGGCTTTAACTGCCCAGTCGTATTTTAATTTTCCAACATCATAGGCGTCGTAATCTATTGTCCCTTCGGACGAAAATTGTGTTTCAAAAGGAATACCTCCAGCATATTTACTGGCTGTTGCCTTAACCAAAGGTTTTCTATTTCCTTTATTGTAGGAGAGCTTAACCAATTGCGAATTTGAATTTTTTCTAAACCAAGCATCTCCATATTCCAATAAATACAAATCGCCAGAAGGGCCGAATTGAATGTCAATTACTGCTGAGAAGTTTTCTTCCGGAAGAAATCTTTCCATGCCAACATAGTCACCATTTTCATCCATGGTTATAGACATGATCCAATCTCTCATAAAATCGATCATTAACCATTTGCCGTCGTAGTAGCTTGGGAATGCTCGTTCAGCATTTGGAAAATCCGCCTTTCTATATATGGGCCCACCGGTAGCAGAGCGACCAGCGGATCCAACCAAGGGGAATTCTGGAGAAGGTCCGTAAGGGTAATAGATAAAAGCTGGAACTGGCTTCGGTAGTTTATTTATCCCAGTATTATTCCTAGAATTGTTGACCGGGTTATCTGGGTCGAAAGCCTTGCCATAAGTTTTGCTTTCTGCATCATAAGCATTGTAAGGGCGATTGTTTCCAACGAAATATGGCCAGCCAAAAAAGCCTGGTCCTTTGGCTTGATTAAATTCATCGTAGCCTTTTGGTCCCCAAATAGAGTCTACGTTAGCATCCGGTCCAACTTCTCCCCAGTACAAATATCCTGTTTCGGAATCCAAAGAAACTCGCCACGGGTTTCTATGACCCATAGTATAAATCTCAGGTCTGGTTTTTTCAGTGCCCGCAGGAAATAAATTCCCGTCAGGAATAGAGTAGGTTCCATCGTCCTCCGGATGAATTTTTAATATTTTTCCTCTAAGATCATTAGTGTTGGAAGGCCCGCGTTGATCATCTGCATTTTCAAATCCAATCCGCTCATCCATATTCGAAGCACCCGTTCTTGGGTTTACTGTATTGTTTCCAACGGATAAAAATAAATTTCCAGCAGCATCGAAAACCATTCCTCCACCGGTATGACAACATTCTTCGCGTTGAGTAACTATTTCCAAAAGAACAATCTCGGAAGAAAGATCTAATTCGAGATCCTTTAGTACATAGCGAGATAACTTATGAACACTTTCTTCCGGGTCAGCATAAAATAGAAATATCCAATTGTTAGTAGCGTATTCTGGATGGGCAATCACACCCATCAAGCCTTCTTCTGCTTCCCGAACCTTACCTTCCTTGTTTTTGTATTTAGTATTAACCAAAATATTTCCAGCAGTGGAAATCTCCTCAGACTCTTCATCAAATATTTTGACATCTCCCTTTCGTTCGACGATTATTATTTTGTTACCCGGCAGAAATGACATGGCCATAGGCTCATCCATTCCCATCGTTAAAGTTGATCGACTAAATCGATTAGATTCAGGCTTTTTTCCATCGTCCAAGTTTTCAGAATCTTGGCAAGAGAAAAATAAGAGTGCTAAAAGAGTGAGTAGAATAGTATTAAATAGCTTTACTGTTGTCATAATGGTTGGTCTATTAAACAGTAATATAGGGAATTATCGGAATCCAACTAATGCTTTGAATGTATAAGTCACCAACAACCATCTGCAGCTGACCAACGACCATTTATCAAATAGCAATAAATGTAAACACTGCTTCGCTTAATTTATAAACCGGATGTAACAAATTGATTATTTATTCAAATCGCATTCACCATCTTAAATTCGTGGAATCCTGCCTGCCACGCGGTAATGTCCTTTCCTTAGCGCAAATATGATTTTTGCGATTTAATTACACTGGTTTCGTTACTTAACAGGTATCAAATTCGTGGAAACCTGCCTGCCTTTTCGGCCGACTTACGTTAGCACACATCTAATCAAAAACGTCAGCGCAATTTTTTATAAATTCAAATCTTTCCAATCCTTTTATGAATGATTTATTCCCAGGTGGCCTTTTTTTATTATAATACTCTGACCAACCTCCCATTCTTGCTATT
>CALGJW010000630.1 GCA_937930025.1 uncultured Saprospiraceae bacterium
TTCTCTTCTAACTGATAAAATTTTTAAATTGATAGGCGATTTGAAGGGCAGAATACCGATATTAAATCTTTTGTTCAAGTCTTTTTATGATCAAAATGTAACAGAGTAAACCTCCTATTTTATTACGACCTAATACAATTCTTATCGATATAACACATATTCAATCCATAATTAAGTACTCAGAAGATGGTAAATGTGACAAGCTTGCGAGGAATATTTCTTTTTAGATAATTAGTAATTAGACAAATAAATGCCCAATTTAATTACTCCCCTTTTCAAAAAATGCTAAGCAATCCTAAAATCTTTCACTTTCAAATGAACCCAATTCGTATCCAGAGCTTATAAAAGGAGAAATAAATTTAATACACTTTTCAAGGGGAAGTCATTTAGGCATTTCGCACTACGTTTTGAATCGTTAAATCCTCAAAGTCTTTTCCTAAAATTTGTCCTCGAGAAAAAACATTTTTAGGTATCTTTTTGAATACTTCTTGGCATAAATACATTGAATACCCACGTCTCAAAAAAATTTTAAAAGACTTCATTGTTAAAGG
Organism: uncultured Saprospiraceae bacterium; assembly: GCA_937930025.1. Taxonomy (GTDB): domain Bacteria; phylum Bacteroidota; class Bacteroidia; order Chitinophagales; family Saprospiraceae; genus JABDJM01. Next base: position 552 of record CALGJW010000630.1, read on the forward strand.
TGTAATATGAAAATAAAATGATAGATTTCCTTTTCACTAGGATCCACTCGTCAATGAAAATATTCATCATTTAGAAAGTTATGGTGAGGCCACTATGATAGTCAATGATAGTCTAAGATTAGCGCGGATTCCAGACTATTCTCAAATTGTTAACCTCATAGAAGAATTGGAAGGGATGCTTTAAAAATTTGATTTAATGTTCGTACATTCAAGTTTCTAATTGAATGAAAGATGAATTCAGCAACAAAAATATTAAGACCAAGCAAACTTAAGACAATTGCATTCTTAATAGTAAGTTTGGCTTTAACCGTTGGAGGATTTTTTATGATTGAGGAAAAAGGTTTCATGGGCTGGATCACCTTCATATGTTTTGGCCTAGCATCAATAGTTTTCCTCTTACAATTTATTCCAAATTCAACCTACCTTAAGTTAACCCACGACGGGTTTGAAGTGCGAAGCCTATTCCGTTCTCACTTTACCCCATGGGATCAAATCCTGCAATTTAAAGCTGGATATTTAGGCCCAAATAAAGGAGTGGTTTACGATTATAGTTTTAAGCATCAAAAGCAAGCTACGGGAAAAAAAATATCAAAATTATTGGCCGGGAACGAAGGTGGGCTGCCAGAGACTTATGGAATGTCTGCAAAAGATTTAGCCGCGCTAATGAATGAATGGAAGGCTAAGTCAAAACCTGCCAAAACAAATAGCTAAGATGGATATTAACAACACTAAGTTACATTCCAGATACACTGGAATATTTGCCTTCCAATTTTTCTTTGTAGGGCTTTTTGTCCCTTTTATGATTTACAATCTAATTACTTATCTAATAAAAGAATTTAGCCTACTGCACCTTATAGTCATCCCGATAATTGCATTATTTTCCTACCTTTTCTATCTGGCCATCCGAATGACAAAAGCTAAAACAGAAAATGAAAAACTAATTTTAAAGAAACTATTCAGACCAGAACAGTCCTTTGAATACGATCAGATCGCACATATTTCCAATACTAATCAGCAATTATTAAAATTCGTAACAGTGCTAATGAAACAAGCAGACGGATCCACTGAATCCTTTGTTATTCTATATAACAAATCTATTTTTGTACAAAATAAATTGGACACGGTACAAATACTTTTGCAGCTGCAACGAGCAGGAAATATTAAAAAAGCAGCTGCTAGTCGATGATGAATTCCCCGCTAACTAACGCGCCCAAATAATTCATACTCAAAGACAATTGCCCTTCGGTGAAAAAATCAATCTCAGCTCTTTGCTCTACATCAGTATCTTTATCGAAAATAATATACTGCAAGTTCTCATCAAGGTCCCAAGTTCCAGTTTTTAACTGCTGGTTGTCTTCATCACCACAAAGCTCCGCTCCACCATCGTAGGTATACATCCCTGTTCCTGAAAGAGACATCTTATCATCTAATCTACAAGTGTGCCTATCCATGGAAGCAAAAACGCCGTTCCAAGAAAATTTCGATGTCTTCCAATGTTTTGTCAATCGATTAAAATCTTCTATTGGTGCTTCAACATTCAAAAGATCTAATTGCACGCGAGCTTCGATTATATCTGCACCTGAAGTTACCTGTACAACGCCACTGACATTTGTTCTTTCTTCAAAGTCAAAATATTCTGGAATCTCTACCGTAAGTACTCCCGTTCTTTCGTTTATGCTCATCGCACCCATTGGATCTGAACTGACCAATTCGAAACTCAATACACCTTCTGCAGATGCTGTAATCTGACCTACTATCTCTCCTTTCGCCTTATTCTCAAAAATATCATGTCTTAAGTCCTCAACCATAAGATTATTAGACTGCAGTTCAGGATCTATGCATCCAGAAAAAAGTAGAATTAGCAGGGAAAATCGAAGGAATACAGGAAGTAGAGTTGAAAATAGCTTCATTGTCGTTTTTGAATTGTTACCTTCAAATCGTGCAATTAATAGGCCGAAAATGAATGAATTGTTATTTTATTGAGAT
>CALGJW010000631.1 GCA_937930025.1 uncultured Saprospiraceae bacterium
CTTAAATTGTCTAATTGCAAACCCAATATAGTGGAGCGAAAGTCGATGGTATCCTGCTCTTGAGCTATCACTACATTTGATAGCAACACACAAACAATGATAAAAAAGTAACTTCTATTTTTTAAAATATTGTGCTTAGAATAGTCTGAAAAACTCATAGTAGTAAATTAAAGGTAACTTTGTATATCTCTGAACCATCTTTTAAAACTCAATTTGAATACTAAAGAGTAGGAGGGGAAGCTATCATATGAGAATAATTAATAAGAAGGGATGGTGGGATTTTAGCTTACTAAATATTTAGAGTCAATAAACGATATAAAAATAGTTACCCCCAATCATTAAACTGTTACCAAACTTGTAAGCTGGATACAAATATACTGAAACAATAGTTTGAGTGCAACTCAAATCTTCCTAGTCCTATTTTTTAAGATTCTCCCATCCTAGACAAAACTAAAGTTCCTTGTAGCACAATATTAATCCTACATAAGAGGTCACTATTCCATTTAAGTAAGTACCTATACACAAATAATCGACACTTTTGAGGGTGTCTTTTTCCGTTAGGATTCCTTAAAAAGTCACTCAATAGAACAACTATTCAGTGACTTTTTAAGAAACCCTAACGAAAAAATACCCGCCTCAAAAAGTGACGATTATTTATGCATAGGTACTTATTTTATGTCGTTCGTATCTTTTTTAAAATGATCTCTAATTTCTGCTTCCCCGCCTAATTGTAAATCTAACAGGTAAACAAACTTTCGATTGGAAAGTCATCTCTCCACTTGTAGTAGTGGTACAGCCATCTGCATCTGTTACCGTTACGGTATAAGTACCTGGACTAGTAGTCGTAAAACTGGATATATCTCCTGGATTAGTAATAAAAGGCCCTGACCAACTATAAGTGTAAGGAGCAGTACCTCCGCTTGGAACAACGGAGATTGTTTCAGCATTAGAAGTACATTTTAGTACATCAGCTACCGTTGCAGTTGGGTCAGGTTGAACAATTACTAATATCTCCTCAAAAGGCCGACAAGTGTTTTGGTTGGGAGCAGGGTGGGCTATCCCATATACATAAAAAGTATCTGGATTCGTACCTGTATTGGTAAAACCATTGATATTTAAAATACGTACGGTATCATTTCCACTTGTGATTTGAACAGTATCAATACCCATTCCACCTGTATAAATGACCGATGAGTCCGTTTGCACAGTAGAGAAATAAACAAACGCAATGCTGTCTGGATTTTTAAAAGTTGTTACTACAGCAAGTGTATCAACAGACTCTCCTGAGCAGATTTTCCGAGTTGTGATAAGTTCCGTGATTTCAAAACAATTAGTACAAGTCACTCCAAAATCATATTTATGATCTCCACAACCTGTCACATCAGTCGTCATACATATAACAGGTAAATTAGCAGGCATACTTCCTATAGCTGTACTCAATGTACTGCCATCTACATCGGAATCTACATTATCATTAGCATTGCTATTCACATCAACCGTTGTGATACCTGTATATTCCTCTGAGCCTATTGTAAATGCTCCTGTACTATTGTCATATTGACCACTTCCAAAAACAATATAATACTTAGTGCTATAATCCATTCCACTCCATGCAATATTGGCACTAGCTATTCCACTTCCATCAACTGTGATACCGGTGGTATCTACATTGAATTGATTGAAATAATAATTCCCATTGACAGTAGTATCCTGTCCTACTAATTTTCCTGTAGCATCATACAATTGAACAAGCATATTGTTAATACCCATTTCGCAAGCATCTTGGATACCGTTTTGAATAGAGTCACACCAGACGTAATTACCGATTTCTAGGGGGGCAGGCGAGCAGAGTAATTCTAAATCACCTAATCCAGCTGCCTTACCATATCCGTCCTGGTTATTTGTTTGTTCTATCAATAAATAACCATCTGCATATCCACCCGAAGTCAAATCATACCAGTGGATTCCACCAGTTCGAAGATCTTCTCCAATAAGTGGATCATATACAATACTAACTACCTCATTACTTCCTTTTAATAAAGCTAAGCCACCTAATGCAACCTCTAAATGCTGATTCCATGCGCTTCCAAAATCATCTCCGTGAAAAAATTCCCCGGCATTACTTGGTCCATCCGTCGTTTCTTCATTTGATTGATTCGTGCCAGGGTCAGCTACTCCACAACCTCCTTGTCCTTCTATTTGATAAACTCCATTAATGTAACAAGCTTTCAATATATCTCCTCCTGACATACCTTCATATAGCGACGTATTCCCTGAGATAGCATAATACTGTTGGTATCCTGATTGATGAGAAAATCGATCCATCATACCTAGTATCATACTACCATCTTCTGCAAAGGTAATATCCGAAATGATTGGTTGGGGATAAGAATGAAAGGCGGAAGTTCCAAGATAAACTGAATGAGTTGGATCAGAAGTAACATCGTTCCAGTCATCTGACCAAGGAAGCCATTCTGCTTCTATGTCAAGATTTATACTTCCATTATTAAAATCCCAGATAACCTCCCGACTATACCCCATATTAAAATTCAATTCTTGTGTAAAACCAGCTGCAATATTATTCGGATCAAAAGATAATACATAGCTGTTCAGGTTGGTAGTTGTAGTCGTTTCATTCTCCCCTGTACAAACAGCCCCTAAATATCCTCTTCCTTTATGAAAAGCCAAACCCCATGGACGGAAAACGCCATTGATACAAGAAGGGACTCCAGAACCGCTAATCGGATATTCTGTAACCAAACTACCGCTAATAGCAGAGCCATTAGTAGGTATCAAACTTGGATTACTAATGTCTACTTTAATGAGGCTTCTGCTATTCAGATTGACCAACCAAAGTTCATTTTGATCTTCACTTACATCAACATCTCCAAAACTAATTTTTCCAATCTTGGCAAAGGCATCTAAATCACGAGTTGCATTTCCCGCTACATCTGATAGTTGATTATCTCCAGCTGCACCACTACTAATACTTCCTGTGACATTGGTTCTATTAATACTGCCTAAATTGATACCATTAACTCCTTGTAAATTAAAACTACCTTGAAAAGTAGAGTTACCATTTGCTGCATAATCAACCATAAAAACATGACCAGGTCCCTCTGAAAAGCCACTATGACGTTTTAACATGGATCCTATATAAGCCCTTCTCTGGCTATTTGTATAACCAACTCCCCAAACAGTACCTATTTGACCGATATTCGCATCTGAATTAGGGTTAGGTCCGATCCCCCCATAGCTAGTAGGAACTCCAGAACTATTATAATTGTATGACACTAATCCAGAGTTAGTACTATTTGTTCCATCACCAGTACCTCCTTCATAACAAGGGGTCACCAAAAGTGGATTCGCCTCACAATAATCTGCTGGACTGCTCAAACCAAATTTCGTACAAGCTGGTGCTGTTAAAAACTGCACATCAGACATATTGTCTGCCCCAACATGGGTTGGCGTTGCCCAACAAGCAATCCTTTCTGGTAAAATATGCTCAATTCGATAGGCATCTCCATCTGTTAATCCACAGACTTGCCAATCTCCGTCACCATCTGTCCATACGGTATCTACTGCATTATTATTACAATCATAAACAACAATTTGAACTCCTTGTACGCCTTGTTCATTCGTATCATCTGCGCCATTACAATTAAAATCTTCA
>CALGJW010000632.1 GCA_937930025.1 uncultured Saprospiraceae bacterium
TTTATAATTTTCATTGGTAGCAATAGAAATACGACCAACAGCTGTTCCGTTTTCCAAATGTCTGATTTCTGGATCTCCTCCAACATTACCTATAAGTGTTACTCTGTTGACCATATCAATTTAATTTTTGCTACAAAATTAAATATAAGTCCTTATCTTCTAAATAAAAACTAATCATCTTGGGAAAAGGCAGGCTTTCTATGTTTTTTTCAGTAGCCCACTTAAATTGTTTTTCAAGCTGCTTAGGAATCTTTTTGACCTGAAGAATGTAGAACCTCCCTATTAGGCTTTGATGCGTCAGTTCTTGCTTAAATAGCTTGGGATGTACCTCAAGTCGCTCAATAGCGAATCCATCCATAAATTTACGCCACTCCTTAGTTTGTTTTAATACATCAAGGCCCGCAGGTTTCGAAGTTTCAATTAATGGAAAATCATAAAGTCCTTTCCAAACATCTTTAGCAATTCGCTCTCGAAATAATCTTTTCCCTTTATATCGGATGTCTAGATAATTGAAGAATCTCTTTTTCTTTTTAATTTTTTTTTCTTTAACAGGGAAAATATCTATCCGATTTTCTTGTCTGGCCAGACAGCTTTTTTCAAATGGACATTCTAAACAGTTCGGTTGTTTTGGCGTGCATAAAGTGGCACCGAAATCAATTATTGCTTGATTGTAAGTGGAGGGATTTTTTTTGTCTAAAAGTTGATCTGCTAACAACTGAAATTGCTTCTTTCCAGCGCTACTATCTATAGGAGTTTCAATGGCAAAGATTCGACTTAATACTCGATAAACATTTCCGTCTACTACCGCATAGGGAAGATCAAAAGCAAAGGATGCAATGGCAGCAGCCGTATATGGGCCAACACCTTTTAAACTTAAAAGCCACTTGTAATCGGCTTTAAATTTACCCCCAGCTTGATGGATAAACTTAGCTGTAAAGTGTAGATTTCTTGCTCTGGAGTAGTATCCTAACCCCTGCCAAAGCTTCAATACTTTTTGTTCATCAGCCTTAGCTAGTTTTGAAACGTTAGGAAAAGCTTTCTTGAACTTTAAAAAGTATTCCCAGCCCTGTTGTACTCTGGTTTGTTGGAGAATTATTTCTGATAGCCAAATAAGATAGGGATCTTTTATTCCTTTCCACGGCATGGGTCGATAATTCAATGATTCCCAATGAATCAATGAATCTCGAAATCTCTCAATCACCTTTTTAGAATTGTTCATTCCTTGAAGCTTACAAACAAAAAAAGCCAATCTATGAAAGATTGGCTTAGTAATAGTAAAAATTTATTTTTATCCAGAAAGGACTACATATCTTTTTCTCGAACTAAATAGGCATCACCATATCTAGCGAGTATTAGTTGACGCATTTCTTTTCTTGCAAAAAAGATTCGACTCTTAACAGTTCCCAAAGGAAGCTCCAAAGTATCTGCAATTTCCTGGTATTTGTAGCCTTGATAATGCATCATAAATGGGACTCTAAGGTTTTCCTCAATTTCGTCCATCATTCCCATCAATTCGTCCATTACAATATCTGAATGAGCACTATTGGTCGTACTATTAGAACCAGAATTGATATAGAACATATTATCTGTACTATCAATAATCGTTTTCGATTTTACTTTCTTTCGATAATTATTGATAAAGATGTTCTTCATGATGGTGAACATCCAAGCTTTGAAATTTGTATCTGGGCGAAATTTATCACGGTTGATTAATGCCCGCATTGAAGTCTCCTGATACAAATCTTTCGCATCATCGGAATTCTTGGTAAGATTATAAGCAAAGGCATTTAACATGCTCGTTAGCTTATTCAGTTGTGTATTAAACTCTATAGTAGACATAAGGCAAATAGTTTAAGATTGTTTACAATATAAAGATACGCTTTGTGGAGGTAAAACCCAATTTTAGGTTAAACAAAACACGCTTTTGCAAGTTTGTCGAACATGAAAAATGTCAACCAAAATGACATAAATATTTGACAGTCAATCATATATGCTAATATGTTAATATTTTCTAAAAGTTTTTAACTTTCAGTAATTATTGAAAGTATTGGATGATAATTGGAATTTTTCTCCTACTAGATGGCTTCTTTTAAAGGGAGTGAGTTTGAATAAGAATAGAATTTGAGGACAATAGATAATTTCAGGATCAATCTTTCTATGCTTTATATAAAGTAAAATTGCCACAAAGGCTTCACTTACTTTTGAGCATTTTTAACCAGAAAGGCTGCGACGATCATAAAAACTATATTCGGCAACCAAACTCCAAGGGTTGGACTAACGACATCATTATTCGCAAAAGTGATCGAAAATTTGATAAGGAATATATAAAGTGCTCCACAGATAACTCCCAAAAGCAAATGAAAGCCCATACCTCCTCTAACTTTTCTTGCTGCAATGGCGACACCGATTATAGTCAAGATGATAACAGAAAATGGTTCAGAACTTCTACGTTGTACTTCGACCTGATACTCCTTAGTGTTACCTACTCCTCTTTCTAAATCTCTTGAAATGGCCGCCTTTAATTCTGTGGTAGACAACATGTCTTTTTGATTTAAAAAACGGACAAAGTCCTCTGGCTTTAAATTCAAGCTAGTATCCATTGTTTCATGCAGACCAATATTTAAAGTTTCTTTACGACCATTAAAAGTGTGGATCTCAAAATTTTTCAATTTCCATTTAGCGGTGGAATCTATATAAGTAGCTTTTTGCGCTTTTAGCATGTAGACCATTTCATTGCCCTGTATTTGTTCCAATCTAAAGTCATCAGCGGATTTGGTTTTTTTATTGTAGCGCTTTAAGTATACCGTCGTTTCTGGCCCAATGAAAAAATGCACATTTCTAGTTTTACCCTTATCATTTCCCGTCCAGATATATGTATGTTCGAAGTCCAATCTTTTTTTATTTCCATTCGGAATCAAATAATGATTAGAAAGCAAATGGAATCCAGAAATAAGAAAAGCTGCGATTAGATATGGCTTCAATAGGCGCCAAAAGCTAACTCCGGCATTGAGAATAGAAATGATCTCGGAATTAGAAGCCAATCTAGAAGTAAAAAATATAACTGCAATTAAAGCGTAGAGCGGTATTAACTGCCCAACCATATAAAGGCAAAAATTGATGTAATAGTCAAAAACCGTTTCGTAAAAGGTGACATTTTTTTCGATAAAGTCTTCGATCTTATCACTAAAGTCAATTACAATGGCAATCAACGTAAAAATCATCATGGTGAACAGAAATGTTCCCAAATATTGTTTGATGATATATCGGTCTAAAATTTTTAACATGAGCGGCTACAAAGTATAAACGCAAACCAATTCATTTTGTGTCTATACTTAAAGTCTGTTTCCAAGTTTTTGAACCATTTGATTTTTCCAGGAGGCAAAGCTTCCATCTATTATTCTTTCACGGGCTTCTCCTACTAGCCATAGGAAGAAACTTAGATTGTGTAGGCTAGCAATTTGTGCACCTAATAATTCCTTACAAACGAAAAGATGCCTCAAGTATGCTTTGGAATGAACTCTCGAAGTTTCACAAGGGCCATCAGCGTCAATAGGCGAGAAGTCTGTTTTCCACTTCGCATTTTTCATGTTCAAGATGCCTTCTTTTGTATATATCAATCCATGTCTTGCATTCCTTGTCGGCAGCACACAATCAAACATGTCAATCCCAAGTGCAATGCACTCCAATAAATTTATAGGAGTCCCAACTCCCATCAAGTATCTTGGTTTTTCTTTTGGAAGGATGGAGGTGACCACATCAGTCATTGCATAAAGTTCTTCAGCAGGTTCACCAACTGAAAGTCCACCGATGGCATTTCCAAATCGATTGGTGTTAGCAACATAAGTCGCACTTTCCTTTCTGAGATCAGTATAGGTACTTCCCTGTATAATTGGGAAAAAAGTTTGTTCATATCCATACTTACTCTCCTGCTTATCAAAGTGTGCACAACACCTATCCAGCCACCTATGCGTCATATGCATGCTTTTTTTAGCATAATTATATTTGCAAGGGTAGGGCGTACATTCGTCAAAAGCCATGATGATATCTGCGCCAATTGAACGCTGTACATCGATTGCTGACTCTGGAGAGAAAAAATGCTTTGAGCCATCTATATGGCTTTGAAAAGTTACCCCTTCTTCCTTTATTTTCCGTCTATGACTTAGTGAATACACTTGATAACCGCCACTATCGGTAAGTACTGGCCCTTTCCAATTGTTAAAAGCATGAATTCCTCCGGCTTTTTCAATAACCTCTATTCCAGGTCTTAAGTATAGGTGATATGTATTAGCAAGTACTATTTGAGCTTTTATAGTATCCTTTAATTCGTGCTGATGGATGCCTTTTACAGTGGCCGCGGTTCCCACAGGCATAAAAATAGGGGTCTGAATAGATCCATGATCTGTCTCCAGAATTCCTGCTCTTGCGCTAGATTTAGCATCGGAATGCTGCAAAGTAAACTTCATTGGGCAAATGTAAGCAATGGGGATTGCCTTGGCTAATCCGAATACAATAGAAATAGTATTTTTGATTCAATTCTTGTGATCCAAAATCACTGGACTTCATCGCAGTTAACATGCAATTCAGTCAATCTAGTCTCATTCGATTTATTTTACTCTGCGTAATACTTCAATTACACCAGGGCCTTTATGGTCAAGATTCGAGTAAGGTGATTATAGAGTCCATTTCATTTCAAGGTCAAAAGAGGACCAGATTGCCTGTAATGGAGAGAGAGCTAACTTTTGAAGTTGGAGATAGTATTGTAATTAAGGAGCTAGCCAACCTAGTAGAGATTAACCGCCAGCGAATTCTAAACACCAATTTATTTTCAAAAGTAACTGCAAATATTGGAAACTGGACCGCAAACAATAGGGTAGACATCACTTTTGAGGTCCGCGAACAATGGTATTTGACAGGTTATTGGATCTTTGATTTGGCAGATCGAAACTTTAATGTTTGGTGGACAGAACAAAACCGCCAATTAAATCGAGTGAATTATGGCTTCAGGGTAAGTCATGATAATTTGACGGGTAATGGAGATGAAGTGACTGCAGCAATAACTTTGGGATATACGCGCAAACTAGAATTAGAATACACGCTTCCTGCAATCAACAAGGCGAGAACAATAGGTATGCGGACAAAATTCTATTTGGCGCAAAATAGAGAGACTAACTTCACGACATTTGATAACAAATTTCTTTTTCATCGTGGAGAAGATTTTCAATTGAATTCGTTTGTCGGCGAACTAGGTTTTCAGTATCGAAAAAAACTAGATATCTACCACTCAATAGATTTAGAATACTACCAATATCAAAGTACGGATTCGATTAATCAGATTTTAAATGCGGATTATTTTTTATCCAATTCAAATCAACAAAAAGCAATTGCGCTTTCCTATAGTTTTGTAGTTGACAAAAGACTGGAACGTCCCTATTCGAAAAATGGTTGGTATTTGAAATCCGTTTTACGGAAGGATGGTTTAGGTATTTTCAATGATCGAAATGCATTGTCGCTTAGCACGACAGGTGCAAAATATTTTGAGTTTTCTGATCGCTGGAGTTTAGAACTTATCGGAAAAGTGCATTTCAATTTAATTCGAGAAAAACAACCTTATTTTAATAGCAGAGCTTTAGGAGTTAAGCCAGACTTTTTGAGAGGGTACGAACTTTATGTAATAGATGGGATGGATTTTATTTATTTGTATTCAAGCTTACGCTATCAAATTCTGGATTGGGAGTGGAACTTTGAGGCCATCGATTTGTTGAAAAGGATGAGATTATTTCCAGTGCCCTTACAAGCTTATATAGTTGCCCATAGTGATTTAGGATTTGTGAATGATCCTTACTATGCCGACAATAATCCCTTGAGTAACGAGGGACTTTGGAGTGGAGGAGTTGGGATAGACTTGGTTGCTTATTACGATAAAATATTTCAACTTCAATATAGCCTAAATCATTTGCTCGAAAGTGGTATCTTCCTTCATTTTAAGTATAGATTCTAATGCAAGTAGTAGTTTTTGGAAAAATTTTTAGTGAACACCAGCTTCCGTTTGTACAGGAGCTATTTGATGTTCTGCAAGAGGCGGGAATTAATATCTATGTCTATGGTAAATATTATTCGCAGATAAAAGAGCACGTTAAAATTAAAGGAGACGTGGGCATTTTTGAAGGATATCTAGATTTTAAAGTTAGAAAGTTCGACTTTTTAATAACGCTTGGAGGCGATGGAACTATTCTGGATGCCGCAACGGAAGTAAGGGATAGTGGTGTTCCAATTCTCGGAATCAATGTTGGACGATTAGGTTTTTTGGCTAGCACAGAGAAAACTTTTATTCGTGGAGCGCTTGATCTTATGCAAAGGGGTATGTATTCCATTGATGAACGATCCTTATTACAATTGGAAGCGAATATCCCGCTTTTTGGAGAGCTGCCTTTTGCTTTGAATGATATAACTTTATTGAAAAGGGATACCTCTAGTATGATTGTTATCCATGCTTATGTTAATGGCGCTTATCTCGGGTCTTATTGGGCGGATGGAATCATAGTTGCGACTCCTACCGGTTCAACTGGGTACTCCTTAAGTTGCGGTGGACCTATTGTATTTCCTGGCTCAGGGAATTTCGTTATCACTCCAGTTGCCCCACATAATCTCAATGTCCGACCGATCATCATCTCAGACACTTCGGTAGTTTCTTTTGAAGTGGAAGGACGAGCTGACAGTTTTTTATGTACCCTAGATTCTAGATTTGAGAATATAAGTTCGCGACATCAATTGGCCGTGAGAAAGGCTGACTTCAAAGTGAAAATGGTCCAACTTCAAGATCGCAGTTTTTTAAGAACCCTTCAATCGAAAATGGGTTGGGGACTTGATAAAAGAAATTAATATGAAGGCTAAATTGGATTGGCAAGGATGTGACTATCAGGTAGATTTTAACCAACCCCTGAATATTGGATTAGCTTTGGTTCCTGGCCTAGATAATCCCAATTGCTTTTATGCTCCTCCATTTGAAGCAAGCCCCCTAAAAGCCGGTGATTTTGTTGGGGATACCCGAAAAGGGGGAGTTGTTAACTTTTTTAACGTTCGTCTAAATCCCCATGGTAACGGAACGCATACCGAATGTATGGGACATATTTCTGTCGAAAGACAAAGTATTAATGCATCATTGCCAGTTTTTCATTATTTTGCAAGAGTTATCAGCATTTACCCACAAAAAGTGGAAAATGGTGATAGAATAATTCAAAAGGAGCAGTTGGAATCTTTCCTGTCTTCTGAAGTGGAAACACCAGCTATTGTGATCCGCACCCTCCCAAACGATCATTTTAAAGCAAAAACCAACTACTCGGGTGCTAATCCTCCCTATTTTTCCGCAGAAGCTATCGACTACTTAGTGGATAGAAAATGTGAACATCTACTGGTAGATTTGCCTTCTGTAGATCGGGAAGAAGATGAAGGAAAATTATTAGCGCATAAAGCTTTTTGGAAATATGATGGAGATCAAAGATTGCAGGCGACCATAACAGAATTAATTTATGTCCCGTCTAGTATTGAAGATGGTCTTTATTTGTTAAATCTTCAGATTGCTGCTTTTGAGTTAGATGCTACCCCGAGCAAACCAATTCTCTATGAACTGAAAGAACTGTGAACAAACCATGGAATTCTCATCACCGATTGTAAAATCCGATATCTACGCACTTTTTAAAGTCCTAGATAGATCTGCTTATCGAAGCATTATTCAATTTTATGAAATTCATCAAAATGACATTGCTCAACTTGATGAAGAAGAATGTTTAGAGCTAAACATTGTTTATCTCTGGTCACTTTATGAAACTTCCTCATACGATAGTTTTCTGAAAAAAGTTGATGCACTTATTGAAGGCGTTATCTACTTTAATATCGTGGAATTCGAAGGAATGGATATTTATTATGAACTATTGTTCAGAAAGGCAGCATCGCTTTATCATACAAGAGCATATGAAAAAGCAGCCTATATCTGTGGGCAACTAATAAATATGAAACCCGAAGCAAAGGATGCTCGTCACTTATTGAGACAAATTTATGTAGACCGAAAACCTATTTATTTGCAGTACGCAAGAGGTGCTGCTGTTGGATTATTTTTAGCTACAGCGGTTTTTTGTGCAGTAGAATTATTGATGTTAAGCTCAAGTTATGGAGACCTTCAACCAACTATCGAAGTTATACGTGTTGCAGTATTTAGTTTGGGAATAGCAGTCTTAGGAGGATCTCAGCTTTTCCACTATCTACAATCTAACTACAGAATTCAAAAACAGATTCGGAGAAAGAGTAATTAATTCTGTAAAGAATTGATAATTTGGTGGCATGAAAATTTTGAGTTTTATTCTTGCAATATTAATGCTTCTCTTTGGATACTTCCAATTAAACGATCCAGATCCATATGGGTGGGTCGTAATCTACTCAATAACAGCCGCTATCTGTTTTTTAGCTGGGTTCAATAAATACTATCGGCCAGTAATTATGGCCGCCTTAGTAACAAGTTTACTTTGGAGCGCTAGCTTACTACCTGATTTTTATAACTGGATTGTAAACGGAGCTGATTCCATTGTTGGTTCTATGAAGGCGGAAAAGCCACACATTGAATTGACAAGAGAGTTTTTAGGCCTTTTAATAATTAGTGGGGTGTTGTTCTTTCAATATAAACAAAGTAAAAAATTAGGCGCTGATCAAATCCTTAAGTAGACTCATGTCACTAAAAGCAATGCCACCCATTTCATTAAATAGTTCAGTGGAAGATCCATCTTCAGAATATCCAAATACTTTCATGCCTGCTGCTACCGCCGCTTCAATTCCATGGTCCGAGTCTTCAACGACTATGCAGTCCTTAGGCTTATATCCCATGGACTTAGCAGCATAGAGAAACAAATCCGGCTTTGGTTTCCATCGCTTGATATCGTAAGCACTAAAAATTCCATTTTCAGGAAAAAAATGTAGCATGTTGCAAATCTTAAGATTGGACTTTATTTTGAATGCTGGACCATTTGAAGCTACACATTTGTCAAAAGGAATTTGTGTTAGAGCAGCGATTACATTTTTTATTGGTTTCAAACTGGATTCAAATTCTTCCTTACATCTTTTGCGATAGATACGTTCTAATTTTTCTTCTTCTACGGGCTTGTTCAGTTTTTTGGCTGCATAATTAAAGGCCTCTTTGAGTGTACCACCTTTGAATAATTTTAGGGCGGCATCATTCTCTAATTCCAAACCAATGCGTCTAAGTTCTTCCGCCAAGACTCTACTTGAGATAGACTCACTATCGACTAGGACACCATCACAATCAAAAATAATTAAGGGATTTTTATTCATCAATATATTTATTGCCAAAGGGTATCATTACAGAAATAGAACCCCCAGTACTACGTTCAGCAGATACTTCTAATTCACTTCGAATGGGTTCAAAAAAGTTGGTTAAGCCCATATGGAAATTTCCCCGTAATTGAACGATGAGAGAGGGACTTCTCCAAGCGAAGCCGCCTTGAAAACTTAACCCATAACTTGTTCCATTATCAAGCGATCTATTTTCAAAAACGGTGCCTTTAAAAAGTACTCCTTCTGTTTCCTCTTTTATTCGGAATCGAAAGTATGGACCGGCATCTAGTAGAAGCCTTAGTCTTCTTTTGCCAATGGAAATATGAGAATAAAGTGGTATTTCAATTCTGTGGACCACTTTTTTTCCAACTGGCTGTAAGAGATTATTGTCTTCATACCAACCAAATTGTCCATAAAGTATACTAGTTTCGAAGCCAAGCATCTTTCTAGACATGAACTGTAAATTTACTCCCCCTGTCATTCCTTGGAAATAGTCCCATCGTACAGGTTCTCCTCCAGCAAATTCCATAAATGAAAGATGATAACCGACTTGGCCACCAATTGCCATTCTGGGCATTAACTCATCTTGTGCCTTTGTTTGTAAAAACAGCATTGCCAAAAAAAGGAATAGCCCAATTTTTTTGATTTGGATCATGCTGCGAAAGTAGGGGAAAAAGAAGGATTGCGAAAATGAAATGGCTTATTGAATGATAATTTTAACAAACGCTACTTTTCTTCTAATTTGTTAAATAAGGCTTGGGCTTGTTCGTAATAAGGAGAATCGTCGGGTGTTAATTGCTTAAGCATATTTCGGCAAGCAGGAAAATCTTTTTTAGCCAGATGGGCCATAGCTAAATACCAAGTAGCCGTTCCATAGGCACTAGGCTGATTTATACGGGCCTCTGCTAACCATTCAGTGGATTTATCATAAGCACCCGTTTCAAGGGATGCCATGCCGGCATAAAGCGCTATGTTACTATTTTCCGGGTCTTTTAGTTTAGCCTCTTCGAAGAGCAGGAGACTTTCTTCAAAATTTCCTACCTGATAAGCATCCAGTCCTTTTGTCAATGCTTCGTTTTCAGTAGTTGAGGCGGCTCTTGTAGCTAGCAAGTTTTTATCATAAGGTTGGTAGAAATCAGCATAAAGGTTGGATTCTTTGTTTGAGTAGAGCCAAGCTGCAGCAGCGCAAAGCGCAAAGACTGCGGCAACTGCCAGCCAGTTAAACCTAGAAGACACTTTTTTAATTTTTGCTGATTTGACTTCGGCCTTTTGCGTCTTATTGGCTTTGGACATTTGTTTGCGAATGGCATCAATATCTGTAACAGCAGGGCTAATATTTGCTGCTGCATATCCTTGAAGTGCGGACTCACATAATTCGCAATCCAAGAGATGATGCTCTATGTTATACCGCTTTTCTTCACTCAATTTATTTTGTAAATAATCGGCGGTTTCTTCCCTAGTTAAGCAAGAACGATTTGATTCCATCATATGTAGCAGCTCGTTTTCCATTTATTGATTTAATGAATTGCGTAAATTTCTTCGCCCATTTTGTAAGGAGCTTTTAATCTTACTATATGAAAAACCCGTTTTAGTTTGAATTAGTTCGTAGCTCATCTTTTTCAAATAAAACAGACGGACACATACTTTTTGATCAGCGGGTAAATTTTTTAAAAGGGATTCCATTTCTTTTCGAGTTGTAGGTCGTTCGATTTGCTGCATTTCAGCCTCGTAGATTTCGTTTTGTTCAGCTATTTCCTCCAATGATTCAGGTTCAACATAAGAAATATTTGAATGCTTTGTTGAACGGTGAAAATCCATGCAATGGTTGGTGCAAATTGAAAACAGCCAGCTACTGAAATTTTCAACTTCCATAGTTTTTAGCTTTTCCCATATCGTTGTGCAAACCTCGGCTGCAATATCCTTGGCATCTGCTTCTTGCTGGGTGTGCTTTAAGCAAGCACCATATATTAGGTGGTAATAATTTTTCAGTAATTGATCAAAGGCCTTTTCGTCCTTTTCCTCTCGAAAGAAGCGAATAAGGCTTTCAGTAGATAATATGGCGTAATCTTGATTGATCATCTGTAGCAGCTACCATAACTTCATAAATACGAAGCTACATATATTATTTTCTACACCTAAGATAGCAACTTGAATTAGAAACCAAACTACTGGGTAACATCAAATTTGAAAGATTTCAGAATTACTTCCAAAAATTGCATGTGCTTGCGCTTTTCTTTTCCAGGAGCATGGACAAAACCTTCGAGAAGAATTATTCTTTTTTTATCAGGACTAAGTACTCCATAGCTAAGAAAAGGTCCGCCCATGAAGTCATTTTCGATTTCCCAGATTCCGCGAGTTTCTATGGCATAGGCATTTCCAAGGTTAGAGGTTTCAGCTAGCATGGGAAGGTCGGTATCGTTTATTTTTTTATAAGTGCCATCTAATTCAGTACTAACATATTTAAGCCCTAAGGAGTCAAGTACTTGTTTCTGTCCAGCTTTTGACAATTGGCTTTCACTGACATACGGAAATTCAGTCACCATAATATTGTAACTTATGAAATCGGTTTCTTTTCTAAACCACATGGTTTTTCCTTCATGAATGGCTAAGAAATAATCACTTGGAATATCAATACTGGCTTTGTAGGTTTCCTGAAACTGATTGTTCAACTTGGTGCTACTTTTTGCCAAATAAGTAGTGGAATATATTTTTTCCTCGTCAAACTTATTTATTTTTTTCGCTACCGCTGGGAATTGTTTTACAATTTGCTTTTGTAAATCCTCCCTGTTTTTCCCAAACAAATAAATGACCATTTGGTCACTCGCCCAACGATTATACCCAACAGCTGAATTGTAAGTAGGGTCGGTTTTTGCCTTGTTTGCTTTTTGAGCTCCTAAATCGTTGAGAACCATCTTTGTGGTTTCAGAATTGGGGTCATTGAGGTCTGCTAAGAATATGTAGGTGCGCAATTCCCTTTTCATCTCATCTCGATTCAACTCAATAGGGTTGTAGTGTCGAACATCGAAAAGAGGTTCAGGCTGAGGAAGAATAGGGTAGGCGGCCTGGTAGTAATATTCAAAAGTATCTCGAATATCAGTTTCCCACATGGACTCATCTGAGACAACAGTAATGTGATTGGCTAATCCTAAGGCTCGGGAGGTTGGTGCAAGACGTTGGCTGACTTCATCGGAACAACTGCTCAGCATAAGGATTGCTAAGGTCGGGAGTAGGATATTTAAACGCCAATTCATCATATTCTTTCATTTAATAAGCTAAAGTAGGCATCAAAATATAAATATTGACCCTCTTTCCTTATTAGATGCTAAATGATACCGAAATGGTGGTTTAGCAAAGAGCGGACTTTGGATAGAGTCGGCTCTCTTCCACTAATTTAACGGATATAGCTTATTGAAGCGGATAAATAACTTTTGTCAACCACTTTTTGGGAGCTGGTTCGGTTGGTAACTCAAAATCGAAGTTAAGGAATGCTCCTCAAAAGTGATATTTATAGGCATAAAAAAAGCCCTTCGAAACATCGAAAGGCTTTTTTCTATTCTAAAGTAAGTCTTAGAATTTCATTGGTATAGAAAGAGCAACTGGTACTTTTTCTCCTTTATGTGTACCGGGTACCCATGAAGGCATATCAGCAAATATTTTCTTAATTGCTGCTGTACTTTGTTCATCCAACTTTACATCTTTTGACAAAGGAAATGCCTCACTCAATGTGCCATCAACATTAACAACGAATCTGACAAAAACTTCAGCATTCGGAACGCTAGTTTTAATCTTTGCGTAGTCTGCATGACTGTTGATAAAAGTCAACATTTCTCTTTCAGCGCACATTCGCATGTCCTTTTCTCCGGTGCGCTCTTCACATGCCTTGTAAAAAGGCATATAGTCTACTAAAGAGTGAGCCTCTTGTTGAGCAAATAGATTGGCGGTAAACACCAAAAACAATAGAGTAATTAAATTTTTCATTTCTAGATTTTGATTAGCTACCCTAAAAATAAGAGGATTTTGGCAAGAATGCGAAAAAAGAAGGGAAAATGCTTGAATTTGACAGGCATCTGAAGTTCAAACTTTCTTTTATCCTATTATAATCCTTGCTAATTGAATGGATCAATTAGAATAGAACTTAAAGGCCAAAATGAAATTTTCGGGTGAAATTTTGTCTAAAATAAGCTCTCAATGACTTTTTCCTCTGTAATGCCTTCTGCTTCTGCCTTATAGTTTCGTACGATTCTATGTCGCAAAACATATTTGGCAATGGCTTGAACATCTTCAATGTCCGGGGCATACTTACCATTGATTGCTGCATGACACTTGGCTCCGAGTACCAAATACTGCGATGCTCTAGGACCAGCTCCCCAACTAATGTAGTCATTGACCATTTGGGTGGCCTTAGGCGTATTAGGCCTAGTCTTAGTCGCTAGGCTTACTGCATATTCTAGCGTATTGTCAGCAATAGGAATTTTTCTGATTAGCTGTTGAAAAAATAAAATTTGTTCAGCCGTAACGATATTCTTAAGGTCATGGGTTACATTAGAAGTAGTGGATTTTACCACTTGAATTTCTTCTTCATAGGAAGGATAATCCAAAGGTATGTTGAACATAAATCTATCCAACTGAGCTTCCGGTAGCGGATAGGTACCTTCTTGTTCTATAGGGTTTTGGGTAGCAAGAACAAAGAATGGTTTTGGAAGTAAGTGTCGCTCTCCGCCGGAAGTTACAGAACGTTCTTGCATAGCTTCCAACAAGGCCGCCTGAGTCTTAGGAGGAGTTCTGTTAATCTCATCTGCTAAAACGATATTGGAAAATATCGGTCCGTGGTTAAACTTGAACTTTCTATCTTCTCCAAGGATTTCTGAACCCACGATATCCGAAGGCATCAAATCTGGTGTAAACTGAATTCTTTTGAACTCTAAGTCTAGAACTTCTGCAATGGTAGAAACCAATAAGGTTTTTGCTAATCCTGGAACCCCTACAAGTAGGCTATGGCCATTACTGAACATTGAAATAATCACAGCCTTAACAACCTCCTCTTGTCCAACGATGACTTTTCCAATTTCTTGGCTTAGATCTCTATAAGCTTTAGCTAGGCTATCTACTGCTTCTACATCGGTCTTTATTGCTTGCATGTATTCTTCTTGTCGTCTATGTGAGTTGCAAATTTACCTATTTCAGGGAATTCAGCTATTAAATTGATTACCTAGTGATAAACGCCGAATAGAGGCCCTTTGTTTCAATAGATTTCTTCTTCAAATTGTTAATTTGAGGTCTAACAATAGAAGTAATATGAAATATTTTCTTGGACTGTTATTGCTTTGTATCCTTTCTTGTCGATCGGATAAGCAGGTTCCAAAGTATGATGATCCTATTCCTAAGACTTCATCTGAAGTTTTGACCCAGGAACTAGCCTCTTCAAAGCCAATAAAAAGCGAAATAATTCCCTTGGATTATGACTCGACGCTTTGGACAGATATAGCCAACTTTTTACCAGAAGTCAAATTAGATATTCGTTATGCTACGGAGAATAACTTTGTAAAGGAAGTACTTTACGATTGCCCTAGATGCTGGCTAAGACCAGATGCTGCAAAAGCCTTAAAGCAAGTAAGTTTGGTATTGAAAAAACAAGGTTTTGGCCTCGTAATGTTTGATTGTTATCGACCTAGGCCGGTTCAGCAGCGGTTATGGGATATAATGCCTAATGCAGCTTATGTCACTCCGCCCGAAAGAGGTTCAATGCACAATAGAGGTAAGGCAGTTGACCTTAGTTTAACAGATTTGGATGGAAACCAACTGGATATGGGAACACCCTTTGATTATTTTGGAAAGCCAGCGCATGTTGATTTTCGAGATCATCCTGCTGATATTTTGGATCGGCGAGATTTATTGACAAGCACGATGCAGGAGCATGGTTTTCATGGTATTCGAACCGAATGGTGGCATTTTAGTTATGGAGGAAAGCCAGCAGAGCTTTCAGCGGAATTATGGAAATGTAATTAACTAGTTGCCAAAAATTTCTTGCAACTTCATTTCTAATTGTGCTCCGCGTAAATTTCTAGCGATTATTATTCCTTCTTTATCCAATAACACGGTGGCCGGTATTGATCGTACATTGTAGGTGCCTGCAGGTCCGGATTGCCATCCTTTGAGATCAGAAATCTGCGGCCAGGTGAGACCATCTTTTTCAATAGCACCCAACCATCGTTCTTTTTTATTATCCAAACTGACTCCTAATATTTCAAATCCTTTTGGAGCATATTTGCTATAGGCTTTTACAACATTTGGGTTTTCTTTTCTACAAGGCCCGCACCATGAAGCCCAAAAATCAATGAGTACATACTTTCCTCGCAAGTCGGATAAACTCATGTCGACTCCTTCGGGTGTCTTTGCAGAAATATTTGGCGCTTCCCCCCCAATTTGTAAGGCTTTCGATACTTCAAGTTGTTGAGCCAAAGTCTCAACATATTTGGTCTTGTCTTTTTTATATTTATTTACAAAACGCTCACCATAGACTAAATAAGAAGGGTGAGTGGAAGGTTGTAGGCCCAACACTATCCCACCAAGCGCAACTTTGAAAGCATGACGATCTTCCCTAATTCTTCCAAGCGTGTGATCGATATATTTATTAATTATTGCTGGAGGTGCATTTGTCTTTCCAAGTATTCCGGCATATTCTCTGAACGCTTCAAAAAGAAAAGTTAAGTGGTCATACGTTGGATCTTCCAACGGAACATCTGCAAAGTATTCAAACCCGTAATGATCTAATTCGTTTGAATAATTTTTTTTATCTGCCGCAAAACTACCATAAGCATTTATCGCAGCCAATTTTCCAAGGAAAGGATTGACTCCCATCATGGAATCAATATAGATTTGTTTTTCCTGGACTAAATGTTTTATTGCTTCCTCATAATTTTGAATGTCTTCCGGCTTTTTTGCGGATCGTTGAATTCCTAGAGCTAAAGATTTTTGTTGGTTTTTTTGCTTCTGAATTGTATTGATAACCTGATCATATTGTTTGTTCCAATCAGAAAGTTCGAAAGTGGCATTCCGAATACGTGCGCAATCTCCTTTTAATTTTACTTCTTTTTCTGGCCCTAAAACCACTGGTCTTTTTTGTTGGCTGGCTTTTCCAACATAAAGGACTGTAGTCTCCGGAATATTTACTTTAAAAGTGTAAATGTCGTTTTCCGAGGCTTTAACACTTTCTAAGAGTTTAAATCCAATCCCATCAAATTGATAAAGTCCCAGTTCATCTTGACAATTGGCTATTTGTGCTGTTAAGGTGACGTTTGGTTTTGTAGGTGAACCAAAGGCTAGACAAAGTGATGCGAGTAGTACTAAAAGGGCGTATTTATTATTTTTCATAGCGAATAGAATCAATTGCAAATATAATGGTAAGATAAGGAAATTGTTTTGTTGAATTCTTCAGTCACCGTAATGAGCGATAACTAGCTTGTTAAATGGCTGCAAAAAGTTCATTGAACTCCGCTTCTGTTAAAATTTGAACGGTCCCAAGCGCTTGGGCTTTTTTTAATTTTGAGCCAGCCTTTTCGCCTACCACTAAAATATCTAGTTTAGAACTTACTGCTGAGACATTTCTTGCGCCAGCCTTGGCCGCTTTTTCTTGTGCTTCTTTTCTACCCATAGTTTGGAGACTTCCAGTGAAAAGAATGCTTTTTCCACTTAACGGCGCATCCTCCGAAACTTGAAAAGGTTTATCCTCTTCTGTTTGTGTTAAGTTAACGCCTAATGCTTCTATTTCTTTCAGCATCGAAATATTTTCTTCTTGTGAAAAAAATTCAATAACGTTTTTAGAAACTACTGGGCCGACATCTTTGAGATTTGTAAAATCTTCTTCTGTCCAGTTTTGTAAATCAAGCACATGCTCGACATTTTCTGCAATGATCTTGGATACTTTTTTCCCTAAATGATGGATAGTCAACGAATATAGAAAACGTTGTATAGGATTATTTTTTACTTTCTCAATGGCCGCCTGCAGCTTAGTCACAGATTTTTCTCCAAATCCTTCAAGGTGTGCTATAGCTTTATACGGCAATCGATAAATGTCAGGTAAGGTTTTTAAGTACTCCATTTGGTAAA
The DNA here is from genome assembly GCA_937930025.1 of uncultured Saprospiraceae bacterium. Lineage (GTDB taxonomy): Bacteria > Bacteroidota > Bacteroidia > Chitinophagales > Saprospiraceae > JABDJM01. The sequence continues at coordinate 17,446 of CALGJW010000632.1, forward strand.
AGCGCTCAACATAGGATTTGCCAAATCCATCGATGTCCATGGCATCCTTACTTACATGATGAATCATCCTTTGCAGCACTTGTGCTTTACAAGTGTAATTTGGGCAGCGCCAGGCTGCTTCCCCTTCCAGCTTAATTAATTCAGTTGCACATGAAGGACAGTTGGATGGAAATTTAATGGGTTGTTCTTCTCCTGTTCTAGCATCTTCTAAAGATTTTACGATATACGGAATTACATCTCCAGCTCGCTCTACAAGAACTCGGTCACCTATGCGAATGTCCTTAGACAAAATGAACTCTTCGTTGTGTAAGGAAATGGATGAGATGGTTACACCTGCCAAGGCTACTGGTTCTATTTTGGCTACTGGCGTAATCGAACCAATTTTTCCAACTTGGTATTCTACATTTAATAAAGTAGAGGTGGCTTGCTTGGCTTTAAATTTATAGGCGATAGCCCAGCGCGGATGATGAGAAGTGTAGCCACATTTTTCATGCAAGGCAAGGCTATCAACTTTTACTACCATGCCATCAATTTCGTATTCATAGGCTTCTCTTTTTTCTTCCCACATCCTACAAAACTCAAAAACTTCTCTTATGTTTTTACAAAGTTTAGATTGTTTTTCTGGCACCTTAAATCCTAAACTTCCTAATAAATTTATGCCCTGCGCATGGCTTTTCATTTTCTTCAATTGATCCTCGCCATTTTCATTTTCAGCTAAACCCAATTGATATATAAAAGCTACTAAACCTCTTTTAGTAACTTCTTTGGGATCTTTCATTCTCAATCCACCAGTCGCTGCATTTCTTGGATTAGCAAAAACGGAAAGACCTTCTTGTTCTCTATCAGAGTTAATCTTTTTGAAATTCTCTTTTTGTATTAAAACTTCTCCCCGCAATTCTGCTTTATGGATATTGTGATTTGAAAAAACAGCTTTTAATGGAATGGATGAAATAGTTCGAACATTATTGGTGATCTCTTCTCCTAATGTTCCATTCCCTCGAGTGGCACCTCTTACCAATAAATCATTTTCGAAAACTAAGGCGATTGATCCTCCATCGAACTTTGGTTCAACGCTATAGGCAACATCATCTCCTTCCCCTAACATGGCTATTTTTTTGATTTGTGTATCGAAATCTTGCAAATCAGCTAAGTTGTAGGAGTTACCTAAAGACAACATAGGTACTAAATGAGGTACAGAGGCAAAATCACTGGTTAAATCATTTGAGACCCTTTGAGTAGGGGAGTCAGGTGTAATCAAGTTGGGTTGCTCTTTTTCAATGACCTCTAGCTTTTTATATAAGCTATCATATTCAAAGTCAGATATCAAAGGCTCATTCAACACATAGTATCTCCACTCATGAAAAACCAACACTTTTCGAAGGAGGTCCAATTCCGTTTTGTCGATAACAATTGCCGATAGAAAGGTCTTGGTTTGACTATTAAGTTTGGACTGATCTTGCTTTGAATACATGTAAACTTGTTTGGGAGTAAAAATAGTGAAATGCTTTTCTTTTTTCTTTAAAAAGAGAATACAAGACAAGTCTTTAAGTTACTTGAAAAAGATGGGCAGTTTCAAGTAAGTATTGAAAAGAGAAAACCTAAAAAATGTAAAAAGCTAAAACGAGAGAATTAATTTTGAATGGAGGTAGTATCCATTGGGATTGTAGGGAGTTCTATGCAAGCAATACCTATGTCTGATTTATAACCAGGTTGTAAATTTGCTTGGATCCAGTCTTTATTATTAAAGTCTAACAATTGTAAAAAATTGAAAGGCACAAATCCTTTCTGGCCGTTTTCAGTTTGAACTTCTGCGCAAAGTTTTTGATAAGTTCTTCCACGTTCTTGATAACTTTGATTAAACACTTTTAGAATTTGCAACTGACTTGCTTTGTTTAAAGTTTTTATGGAAGAGGCGTAGGCATTAGGACTATTTTTTAAACTAACTCCATAGCTATTAGGAACCGCTCTAATTATACTTGGACTTGCTGGATATAATAGTTCAAATTGTCTGGTTCTTTTATTCCAAAAATAAGTAAACGAAAAAAGCACAGGGTCCTTTTTATCATGATTAAAATAATAGCCTTGGATGCGCTCTTTTTGAAAAATAAGGTGTTTTAAATTTGAGTTATTTGCTGCAATGTTAAGCGGTTCTTCGAATATTTTTTGAAGCGTTCCTGCCTGAAAAGTATAAAGCTGAACTAATTTTTGTTGGGCGTTCTTTTCAAGATCTTTAATGTTTGTTTGCAATACGAAATCTTGCGTTTGATCTCCGGTAAGTTCTTGAATAGCGAAAGTCTCTACGGTGCTTTCGCCAAACTGACTAGAACTGGTAATGGGAATATAAACTGAACGTCCTTTGTCATTTGTGATAATCAAATAAGATTCTTCATAAACGTTGGACATCATTTTTGATCCAAAATTATCTCTGCCAATTACACTTCCAAACCATACCATAGATTTTTCAAAACCAGAATTGAAACTGAATTTTCTATAGCAATATGATTTTAATGCTTGGGGAATAAAATTTTCCTTTTCCTTAATGAGCAAGGACTCTCCAAAGATCCAACCTGTTTTTCCGTTATTCGACTTCACCTTGTACCATTTGAACAATTGTTTTTGACCATTATCCTCGTGCTCTAATTTGGTTTCGGATAAAACGGTAAGTAAAGTACCGGCTTTGAAATATTGATTGGAAGGCGAGGTGTAAGAGCTATCAGAAAAAATGGTGTTATTGGACAAAACGATGCCCATTCGTTGCGACTTTATTTGATCGAACACCTCTGCGCTTAGCAAACTTGGTACTAAGAACAAAAAGAAAAGCACTATTTGATTAACTTTCACTAGTAATTATTAACAATTTCCGGGCCGGGAAGGCTATTTTGAGGGAACAAATGATAATTATTTTGCATTTGTATGATCTTACGATTCACTTACAAAACGAAATAAAAATGAGAATTCTTCTTTTTTTCCTACTTATTCCGGTCCTTTTGTTGGGCCAAGACCCTGATAAAGTTGAGATTATACCCCAAAAGTTAACGGATAATATCTATATGATCAAAGGATCTGGAGGGAATCTTGGCCTTATGATAGGTCCAGAAGGTACGCTATTGATTGATAGTCAATTTGCACCATTGAGCGAAAAGATAAAAACCACAATAAAGACTTTAACCGATTCGCCAGTTAAATATTTGCTAAATACTCATTGGCATGGAGATCATACTGGGGGAAATGAAAATTTCGCAAAAGATGGGGCGCTGATAATCGCCCATGATAACGTCTATAAACGTAAATCAACCGATCAGATAAGACCTTTTGGTCGAAGTACTGACGCCGCCCCCAAATTGGCTCAACCAGTAATTTCTTTTAATGATCATCTCTCTATGCATATCAATGGTGAGAACATCATGATGTTACATGATCATGTTGGACATACAGATGGAGATGCGATTGTATATTTTCCAGAAAGCAACGTAATTCATATGGGAGATACTTATTTCCAAGGAAAGTATCCCTATATCGATTTAGGTAGTGGGGGAGATGTTGAAAGTTTACTGAAATCTTTGAATCGCACCCTTTTTTTATGTGATGATGAAACGCAAATTATTCCAGGCCATGGAAATCTTTCAAACCGTGGAGAACTAAAAAATTATCGTGATATGATTCAGGAGGTTTTTACCAGAGTAAAGCAAGCTATGGGTGCAGGACTTTCTTTAGTGGAAATTCAAAATTCTAATCCCACAAAAAATTTTGATGAAGTCTATGATGGTGGATTTATTAAAAAAGATAAATTCGTTGAAATCATATTTAAAAATTTAGACAAAGGCGAATAGTTTTCAGCTGGACTATTCTATATATTTGAACTATGAAAAATTTCTTCCTTTTATTTTCGACAGTTTTATTATTGGGGATGTTCGCTTGCGATAATATACAAACCAATGGTCCTGTTGCTTCTTCAAAAATGGGCACTGCCGATGAAATGTCTGCCAAATTAGCTGATTCAATTTTAATAGCTTCTGGTGGACGAGAAGCCTGGGAAAATACAGAATACGTGAAATGGAATTTCTTCGGGAATCGAAGACATGTATGGAATAAAAAAACCAATGAGGTCATTATTGAAGGGCTAAAAGAAAAATATAAAATTCGAGTAAATCTAAATACCCTTACCGGAAAAGTAAATTATGGTGGTGTAGATTATGTACAACAAGATACTTTGAAGAAGTATTTGACAATGGGAAGAGACATGTGGCGAAATGATTCTTATTGGGTGTTTTTGCCATTTAAGTTAAGAGACCCTGGGGTGAATCTAAAATACCTTGGACAAAAACCATTTAGAACTTTTGAAGCCTGTCATCAAATTGAAATGACTTTTGATGGAGTTGGAAAGACGCCGCAGAATAGATATATCATCACTATTCATCCTAGGACCAATAATATTTTGCATTGGGATTATTTTGCAAATGCTTCTGACACACAATCAAAAATGTCAACACCCTGGCATATGTATGAAAAGTACGGAGATATTTATTTGGGAAGTTTTAGAGGTGAAAATTATATGATAACTGAAATGGAAGTAGGGCCACAGCTGGCCTCCTACTTTGAGTAATATTATCCGAGTTCTAAGACCATTGGAGAATGATCGGATAATTTATTTTCTCTCCATTCATGAAGATAATAGCACTTTTTCAGAATAGAGACTAAAGCCTCACTGATGTATGTGTGATCATAACGATAGCCATTCCCTTGGTGTGAATACCAACTAAATTCTTTTACTGAACCATTCAAAGTACGAAAAGCGTCTTGTACACGTAGGTCATTCATTTTTTTCAAGTACTCGGAATACCAGAAAGAGTCCCCTGCTTGATCTATCCCATTAATGCCTGAATTAAAATCTCCAGCAAGGATCACCGGTCGATCAGCTTCATTTATTTTTTCAATTAAATATGGAAATAGTTTGTGTTTCTTTTTGTGCGGTAGATAAAGTCCAAAAACGCTAAATGCTGGATAAATTGCTTCTACAATTGAATGCGGAAAGTTGACATCTGATTGGAGATGTAGTCGGCAATCTGCCGGTATTTTTGATGCAATTAAAACTGAATTGATTGTTCCGGCAGCTGCATGATTAAATTGACATTTATACCCTAACTGTAAAAGTAAGCCCCGAATTTTTTGACCACTAGCATTATTTTTAAATTCTGAAAGTACGAGACATTCCGGGTTTTCTTTTTGAATACCTCGGATGATGCCGGTTATTCTGGAACCACCGCCTTGTTGTATATTCCAAGAAATTAATTTAAACATGATTGGTTAATTAGTATTCATTAATTAACCCGCCTTTTTCAATTGCTTAGCGTCGTCAATAGATTTTTTTAAAGCGGCCATGATGTCCACAACTGGTTCATCTTCTCCCTGTTCACTAATTGTAACTATTTCCTTACCTGCTACTTTTTGGTCTACTAAGTCCATTAAGGCATCTTTGTAGCGATCTTCAAAGTCCACCTCTTCGAAAGACATCGTCAATGAGTCTACCAATGTTTTTGCCAACTTAAGTTGCGCTTCATCAACTTTTCCTTCTATCAAATCTGGAACATCAGAAACGGATCTAATTTCATATGGATAGCGCAGTTTGTACATTATGAGTGCATTCCCATGGGGTGCCATCAATACTACATCTTCTCGGTCACGAAGTATAATTCTTCCGATTCCTGCTTTTTTTGTGGACTTGAGCGTTTGACAAAAAAGGCTAAAAGTGTCTATTGCTGCTTTGGCACTAGGGCCCACATAATAAACTGCTTCAAACTTACTTGGATGCACCTCATCGATGTCGACGAAAGCTTTAATGTCGATTGCCTTTGTACTTTCTAATTTTACTGAGTTTAGTTCTTCATTCGAGAAAACCACATACTGATCTTTTTCATATTCGAAGCCCTTCACAATATCATCTCTTCCTACTTCTTGTTCACATTCCTTACAAGTCTTTTTGTAACCAATGCGGCCGTTGTCGGCTTTGTGGATTTGTTTGAAGCTGATGTTACCTTTTGTTTCAACAGCGTTGAAAATTTGAATGGGAATAGTAACTAATGAAAATCGAATATGACCTTTCCAGACTGAGCGCATAATTTTTTATCGGAAAGATAGTCAATCCCAATCTTTGGGAGAAATATTATCTAAAGTTTAGAAGCCAAAAGTGAAGACTAAGAAAGGATGACTTCTGGCTTGTCAGAAGACTTCTGTGTTTCAGCAATATGTTTGGGAATGGAAAAGAAAAATGTACTTCCAATCCCCGGCTTCGACTCTACCCAAATTTCCCCCCCATAATCAGAGACTATTTTTTTACAAGTTGCTAGACCGATTCCTGAACCTTGGAATTGTTCTCTATTGTTAAGGCGCTGAAAAACTTCAAATATCTTATCGAAATATTCTGCGTGAATTCCAATGCCATTATCTGAGACAGAGAAAACAGACTTATTTGCTGTAAGTTTACATTCTATGTAAATATTTGGATTTTCTGTCTGGTTGAATTTAATGGAATTTGAAATAAGATTGCCAATAATGTTTTGGAAATGTTCTGTCTTCATTTTCACATTCGGCAATTCTCCAACCCTTATCAATACGTTTTTTTCCTTAAGTTTATTTGACATGACCTTCAGCAAATCTGTACAAACCATCTTGCAATTTATTTCTTCAAGATCTCCTGAAATTCTTTCCACATTGGAATATGCTAAAAGGTCATTTAAAATATTATTCATTTGAAGAGCACCATTTTTAATAAAAGACATATACTCTTTTGATTTTTCTGGAATGGCTGTTCCTAAACTTCGATTTAAAAGGGTAGTAAAGCTACTAATGTTCCTAAGCGGTTCTTTTAAATCATGAGAAATGATGTATGCATATTTTTTTAGATCTTCATTCGAAGTCTTGAGGAGCTCGTTTTGCCTGATAACTTTTTCATTGGAGCTAACAAGAATTTGGTTTTTTTCTTTTGCTAGTTTATTATTTATTTTCATAAAAATAGTTAGCAGTATGAATAATATCGTTGTGAAAGAAATTACGATAATCCAGGTAAGTTGGCGTGATTCAAATATTTCTTTGTCTTTTTTAAGCAAGGCGATTTCTTGCGTCCTTTGATATTCTCTAGTTTCAAAATCTTTTTTAAGGTCACCCATGCTTTGGGCCAACTCGGTATTATTCAAAGAATCTTTTAGGCCTATATATTTGTCAACATACTTTCTATATGCTTTTAAATCTTCTTTGGCGTAGTAAATTTTTGAATATAAGGTGTATAGATTTGGAAGATTTGCGATGTCGTTATTTGCAGAGGCGATTGAATAGCTCTCATCCAAATGTTTGAGCGCTTTTGAATACTCTCCTCGCCGGATATGTAGCATGGTTAAACCCTCCAAAGCGTACCCCAATAGAGGTTTGTCATTTAGTTCAATGGCGATGTTTTTGGCTTCAGATAAATGGATAATTCCTTTTTCCAATTCTCCTGATGTTGTCGCTATTGAACCCACATTATAAAGACTCCAAGCAATGTCAGCAGGACTTTTCAAAATTCTTGACATTGCCAATGCTTGTTCGGAGTAATCCATCGCCCTATTCAAATTTCCAAGATGCTCATGAACAGACCCAATGGCACCCATGGCCCAGAATCTACCCTGAGGATCATTTATTTTTTTCCAAGTTTCATCCGCTTTTTTAAATTCGGTTAAAGCTAATTTGTATTGATTTTGGTAAAAGAAATTATTACCAATAGAAAAGTAAAGAAGCGCCTCATTTTTTTTGTCACCAGAAGAACTGAAAAATTCTAATGCCTTTAATTGATGATCATAAGCCTGAGCGTATTTGCCCATATATACTAGATCGTTTCCTAAAAGTTTGTGACATTGAGCAATTAGTTCTTTATTCGTGGCTTTAATTTTTGAAAATATGCTATCCGCAATTTGAAAGGATTGTTCGTAATTCCCTAAGTAATATTCAATTTTAGCTATACCTATTGTGGCTTCGTTGAAAATTTGTTGATTGGAATGCTCTCGACTAATTTTTTGCGCTTCCAGGAACATGGATTTCGCATCAGTTACACTTTCCTTGTTTTTTAATAAATTACTGGCTTCCAAAACCAGGGAACTGGCCTTGTTAAAATGTTGCTCATTGTTGATCGAGCTTTGTGCGAATATATTTGGTGAAATGAAAAGAAGGGACAGAAGGATGCAGCCCGTTATATTCAGGCAATTATATCTTAGGATTTTATTTAAATTGTTCAATATAAAAAAAGGTTCTTAGGGAATTCCCCAAGAACCTTTTGATTTTTAATTCCAAGTGCTATAAACTGTGGGCCTTGACGGTCTTGAACCGGGACTTCCAATTGTATCACCTGGACCAATGTTCCAGGTTCCTCCTTTAACAGCTTTCATTTGATTTGGCGTAATAGCGCAAATCTCAATAGTTTTAATCGACTTCATGGTTATAATATTAATTAGATGAAAAATTCAAACTTATAGAGGGGAGTACTTAAGGACATTCGAAAATTATGCCAGAAATTAAAAAAGCCAGTATGTTATTGATTTTATGGCCTAATCCGCCCAGCCTTTCCATACTGGTTCGCGCAATGTTCCCGTAGATGCAAGGCTCGCGTATTCAATGTTACATTTGAATTTTGAATCTAACCAGACAGTTCTACTAGCTTCTTCTATGTCTTCTTTAATGGGTTTTGATATGACTGCTATGCTTTTTAACTTTTCCATTATCGCTTGAAGGGTACTGTGATCAAATCCAGTACCTACTTTACCTAGGTAGACGATCTTTTCCTCCTTTATTTGAGCCAAATGTAAGGCGCCAATCATTCCAGAACGAGCTCCTTGCCCCTTAGTGTATCCTATTACCGTAGCCACAATTTCAGACCGCACCTTGATTTTAAGCCAACCGTCTGAGCGTTTTCCAGGAAAATAGGGAGCCTTTTTATCTTTCGACATTATTCCTTCCATTCCCGCTTCTTGAATTCCTTTGAAAAGAGCCTCCCCATCTTCAAAGACTTCACTTACCCTGAAATATTTCATTTTTGGAATCACCGCCCTTAATATTCCATATCGACGCTCCTGGGGGCGATACATCATTTGATGCCCATCTACGACTAAGCAGTCGAAAATGTAACAGGTTGCCCTTTTACTTATACTTGCCCTAGCTATTGTATTTTCCCCTGTAGTATGCATGCGAGAAATCACTTCCGAAAATAGGGGTTTGCCTGATTCGTCCAAAACAACTATTTCTCCATCAAAGACACCCTCTTCGATTTCAAATTCTTCTCTCGCTGCGCGCAATTTTGGAAAGTGCTTTGTAATATCTCGCCCTGAACGACTGATAATTTTTAAATCTTCTTCTTCAATAATTATAAAAACTCGAATACCGTCCCACTTAATTTCATGATGATAGTGAGTGGCTTTTGGAATAGTTTTTCTGGCATTGGCCAGCATGGGCTGTGGTAAGTTAGCATATACAGATAGAACAGGAGCAGATAATACTTTGCAAAGCCATTGATTGTTTTTTGTTTTAAATAAATTGTAGCTGCATTCGAATTTGTCACCATTCAATTTGAATTTCAGTTTTCCTTCTTTCTTTTCAATCCATTCATATCGTCCTCTTTCGATAATCCACATTTCTCCTCCGCCATATTCCTCTTTAGGAATAATACCCTCGAAGTCGAGATATTTAACTGGATGGTCTTCGGTTCGAATAGCTAATCTCGCTTTGTCTTTTTTAGTTGGTAGCGCTTTGGGAATGGCCCAAGAGAGCAAAGTTCCCTCAGATTCTAATCGGAGATCATAGTGCAGATTGCTGGCATCATGAAGTTGAATGACAAACCTTTGCTGTGCCTCATTAGGGATTTCGGCTGTAGGTTCTTTTGTTTTGGTAAAATCGCGCTTTGCATTGTATTGATCTAATTTTTCTAAACTAGCAGAAGTTGATACTATCTTTGATCGATCAGCATAATCATGAATAGGACGGGCTGAATTTTTAAAATTTTCCCAAGGGTCTCCCTTAGCTAATTGCACTTTAATGTTTCGTAAAGTAAATTGACCAGAGGAATTGACCTCGGCTAATTGGTCCCAAAAAATAGGGGTAGAAATTGGAGCACCCGCTTTACCTCTTAAACTGTACGGGGCTACACAGGTATTTCCGCGATAGTTGCGATAGATATCCAACAAAATTTTATCCTTTCTTTTTCCTTTGTGAACAGCAAGGGTGCAATGTGGCGCTTTGCTTTGGATAAAATTTTGACAAAGTTTTTTTAAACTTTCGATAGCTTCTTTGAAAGTCCATTTGGGCTCAATAGGAATATAAATATGTAGTCCTTTAGAACCACTAGTTTTTAAAAATGGCACATAGCCTAACTTTTCTAAATATTCCTTGAGTAAGAAAGCCAGTTCTTTTATAACGGGAAATTCATTTGAGGTTAATGGATCAAGGTCGAATATTAAATGATCAGGATGATCTATCTGTTGGGAAGTGGAACCCATGGGATGTAATTCTAATGCCGCTAAATTTCCCAACCATCCAAGTATGGCACGTTCGTTGGCCAGCAAATAATTATTATCCTCTCCGGGAATTTGAACACTAGGAATCCATTTTGGGGTCCATTTTGGCTTATTTTTCGAATAGAATTTTTTTCCTTCTATTCCATCTGGCCAACGAATTACCGTTAGCGGCCGATCTTTTAGGTAGGGTAAAAAAAGTGCTGCGTTCTCCAAATAGAAATTAATCACCTCAGCTTTTAGCACTCCAACAGAAGGATAAAGAATTTTATCCAAGTTGGTGAGTTTCAACCTGCGGCCATCTATTTCTGTGAAAATTGGTTTGCTCGGCATGAGGTGAAATTAAGAAATCTCAAATAGAATATTCCAAGATTAAACTTCGGATCATTGTTGTATTTTTCGCTTTCAATATTTTTTGAATGCCTTTACTATTCCTATTTTAAAATAAAAATTTATTATGAGTGGTTACAATGTAAATCTCTCCCTACAAGTAGTGCCCATAAATAGCTTGAACTCCTATAAGATGATAGATGAAGCTATCGAAGTAATTCAAAAGTCTGGAATTAAATATGAAGTTGGTCCTTTTGCTACAATAATGGAAGGTCCATTTGAAAAACTATTGGAAATTGTTCAAGAAGTTAAATCGACTGTGATGATGAACGAAATAGACGAACTGTTATTTAATATTCAAATTCATATGAAAAAAGGACGCTCGGTAAAGATGGAAGACAAAACTTCCAAGTTTAATTAATTTTTGTTCACTAATCCTAGGCGTTCTGCTCTTCTTTCCCAAATCTGTTTGGCAACTTTTTGTAGATCTTCTACTTTGTCAAATTCATCCATAATTTCTAAACCATGAATGGTTTCGAACAGATCTTCTAAGGAGACTAAGCCAACCAAACTTCCGTATTGATCTCTTACTGCAGATAATTGATGATTTCCATTTACCAAATCTTTCAGTAGCTCATTCAAGTTTAAATTGCGATCCACAGAATGAATGGGACGAACAATAGACTTAAGCGTGTTGGATTTTTTTCCTTCAATAATAGCTTGAAGCATTTCATCTTTCAAAATGAATCCGATAAGATTATCTTCCTTGTTTTCAAATATTGGAATTCGGGAAAAACGTAAATTTTTATTTTTTTCGTAAAAATCAACCAAGCTCATTTCTGCGGCTCCCATTTTCATAACGGTTCTTGGAGTCATAATATCCTCCGCATTCAGCTTATCTAAGCTAAGCATGTTTTGAATAGTTTTAGATTCCTGAGAATCCAAAACGCCAGTTTGCGCCACGTTGTTTGCTAAGGCATAAAAGTCAGCCTTGCTTAGCACGGATTTCCCCTTTTCGCTTTTAAATCTTTTGGTGATAAGCTGGCTTAACCACACAAACGGAGTCAAAAGGAATATCAATATTTTTAAGCTAGTAACGGTAAAGGGAGCCAAAGATCTCCATTTATTTGCTCCAATGGTCTTAGGAATGATTTCGGAAAGAATTAGGATAGCCAATGTCATCGCAGCGGCTATGATCGACTCTGTACCCAGTGTAAACCCAAAAATATTAATTCCAGGGCCCGAAAATACTTTTGCGGCTTGCGCACCAACACCAATCGCTCCAACGGTGTGGGCTATAGTATTTAAGGTAAGAATCGCAGACAAAGGTCTATCGATATCGTTTTTAATCTCCAATAAATCTTCTGCTAAGGAAGGATTACTCGTTTTTTTGGAACTTATATAAGTAGGAGTGATACTAAGAAGTACAGCTTCCCAAATTGAGCATAGGAAAGAAAAAACAATGCTGAGAAGAAAAAATAATATTAGTAGTGTCATTGAATGTTTAAAGTTTAAGGCACGGCAAAAATACGAACATAAATGACAAGAAGGAATAATTAGACCTACTGTTGATTCAAACAACTTAGGAAGCATAGAATTTACCCTAAGTGCTTGAATTTATGGTAATTTTGAATAGATATTATAACGATGAACCTAAATCAAGTAACCCTACCAACTATCGATCTGCTACAAAGCATCGAATTTTATGAGCAATTGGGATTGAAATTAATCGTTAAATCAGCTCCAAAATATGCGAGATTTGAAATGCCAACGGGGGATTCAACCCTATCGCTTCATCTTGTGGACGAACTTCCTAAGGGGTTTATTCCTATTATTTATTTTGAATTGGAGTCCCTGGATCAAAAAGTGGATTCATTGCGAGCCCAAGGAATGGAATTTGACTTACTTCCAACCGATCAAAGTTGGCTTTGGAGAGAGGCCAGACTAAAAGACCCATCTGACAATCTAATTGTG
>CALGJW010000633.1 GCA_937930025.1 uncultured Saprospiraceae bacterium
CTTCTGTATCATTGGGGTAGGTGCAGCTGTAGATTCCCTGCAGTCAAATGTTATCGGTAGTTTCGAAAAACTAGGAGATGATGTGGTCTATGTCAACCAGTTTGATTGGGGAGAAGATCCTGGTGATAATTACTGGAAATGGCGACGTAGGCCTAATCCCGATTACAAAGACTTTAAGGCAATCAAAACGAAAGTCAAATCTGCGGGCTTATCTAGCTTCCACATATTCGTTGGGGTAAAAACGGCAAAATATAAATCTAAGTCAGTAGAAGGAGCATTTATTATTGGCGCCACAGAAGACTATGGAAAAATGTTCGGATTTGAATTTGAGCCCGGTCGTTTTTTTTCACCTACAGAATCATCTTCGGGTGCTAATAAATGTATCCTTGGATATACTGTAGCCATGGAGCTTTTTGGAACCACTAATGTCACTGGAAGGCCTATATCCGTGATGGGACGTAGTTTAGAGGTTGTGGGTGTGTTGACACAAACCGGAGAATCTTTGGTTTCCATAATGAACTTTGATGAAGGCATAATTATTCCTTTTGAACTTTCACGGAAGATGATGAGTATCAACAATCTCAAACGAAGTGGGAATTCAATGCTTTCTGTAAAAGCTGCAGAAGGAGTTAGTCGAGAACAGTTGACAGATGAAGTTACCGGAGTAATGCGCGCGATCAGGAAATTAAAGCCGGCCGAGGAGGATAATTTCGCAGTCAATAATGTTTCTATTATTACAAGTTTGCTTGATCAGTTTTTTGCAACCATAAGCTTAGTAGGGATTGTCGTTGGAGGATTCGCAATCTTGGTTGGAATCTTCAGTGTGGCGAATATTATGTTTGTAAGTGTAAAAGAGCGCACGAATATTATAGGGATAAAAAAGGCCCTGGGCGCAAAACGATATATTATTTTACTTGAGTTTTTAATTGAGTCGAGTATCCTTTGTCTTCTTGGAGGTGTAATTGGATTGATGATCACCTTTGGGATCACTAAAATAGCCTCGAACTATTCTGCTTGGGAGATTTTTCTAAGCTCAGGTAATATTCTAAAAGGGGTTGCTATTTCTTTAGCAATTGGTATTCTTTCCGGAATAGTCCCCGCCTGGCAAGCAGCCAATATGGATCCAGTGGTAGCAATTCGAAGCAAATAATTCAATTAAACTTGGTTGCAAAGTTTCTTTTTATTTCCAAGACTAACCTAAATGGGTAGTTTTTCATATTTATTTTCTAGTCATATCTAACGCGTATTTTGGTATGCTACTTTCATGCAATTATTACTCTCTTATTATTAGTTCTATACGAATAGCGATAATTTCACATCTGTTAAAAAGTAAATAAGTCAAATTTGGACAGACAATTTTATTCAATGAATTGAGAAATTCGGAACCGTATTTGCGTATTCAATAGTATCCTTCCAATAGTAACCCTCCATTTTTACAAATTAGTTTACACTAACTTAAATATTAATATTTTTTCATTTAAAATTTCATGACCATGAATTCTAAAGTATCAAACAAAATTTCAAATTTGTCTTTAAACTCAACACAAGTTATTACTAAAGATAAATGTGGAAAGATTAAAGGAGGAGCCTATTATTACTGTTGTACACGAAATAAATGGGTTCAGTACTAGTCAAAAGGATTGAGCTACTTGTTACAAAAGTAATGAGTAGCTCATTTCAAATTTTACGGATTACAAAAAATTATGTTTAACACCTCTATATTATGGACGACTCTGCTGTTGATGTTTTCACTAAATGTGAGTTCATCTTCTATTGACAGTATATCCAATCCTGTAGAGTGGTTAACCGAACAAAACAAATCAGGCCAAGAGCTTCTTCGCAAAGGCCAAAAATTTACTGAGGCTGTAGAGGTATTTAGAGCAGCTTTTAATTTCGCAGTCTCACAAAATCTTCAAGATAAATTTCCAGAAATTTGTATTGGCTATGGAATAGCCTTGTATAAGAATGGTGATATTCAAAATTCTTCTGCAACACTCCTTGAAGTACTTCCAAAAATTAAGGATTCAGAATTAAAGCTTAAAGCAGAAGTCAGTCAAATTCTTGGGATGACGCTTGTATTCCAAGATAAATTTCCTGAAGGCTATCGCTATCAAATGGATGCGCTGAAATACTATTCGGATATCGGGGATAATAATGGTCTAATGAGTGTTTATTATGACCTTGGTGCAAACTTCGGTTCTCAAGGGCAATCGGAATTGGCGCTGTCTAATTATGAAAAAGGAATTGAATTGGCTAAGGCCATGGATAACGCTAAAATGACTATCCTAGGAATCACTGCAATTGGCGGGACTTGGGCCTCCCTTAAAAATTATGAGAAAGCTTTAAAGTATAGTTCTGAAAGTATAGAGCTGGCAAGGGAACTGAATGATGATGAAGAATTAGGCTGGGCATCTATTAATCGAGGACATATTCTTGGATTAATTGATCGATTTGAAGAAGCCGAATTTTATTTAATGCAGGCCAGAGATATCAGTTATGAAATAGGAAATAAATTACTCACGGCTTATTCCTTTGAACAACTTTCAGATATTCTCATAAAACAAGATAAATTAGATCTAGCAATTGAAAAGTTAGATGAAAGTCTTGAGATATATACAGCCTTGGGACAAAACAATAGTATAAAAGGTGTTACTAAAAAATATGCTGAAATTTATTTCAAACAGAAAAACTATAATAAGTACAAAGAATTTACTGATAAGTATATAACATTAAAAGACTCCTTGTATTCTAAGGAAATGATGGAGTCCATGGCAAGTTTAAAACAAGATTTCGAAATTCATAAAATGGAAAGAGAAAATCAGATTATCTTGCTTAAAAAGGATCAAGAATTGGCAAACGCAAAAAATTATGCTGCCATAGCCATTACACTTGGTGCTACCGTAATATTACTTTTGCTTTTGACTCTGATGTACAATAAGAATAAATCGTCTAACGAGAAAAACGATATTCTTACTGCAAAAAATGCCGAGATCCTAAGACAAAACGAATTTTTAGTTAGCTCAAATAGAGACTTAGAGAAATTTGCTTATATCATTTCTCATGATTTAAAAGAACCACTTAGAAATATAAATGGGTTCACTAAACTATTAGGTAGGAAATTAGCCAAGTACAATGCTGATGAGGAGATTACAGAATATTCAAATTTTATTACCAGTGGAACTCAACAGATGAGTGAGTTACTAAATGGGTTATTAGAGTATTCTAAGCTTGGTCTAAATAAGAATGACAAAAAATTAGTAGACTTAAATGATGTACTATTTAAAGTAAGTAATAGTTTGAGGATACAACTCGAAGAAAAAAAATGTCAATTGGTAATTGAAAAACTTCCAAAATTAACCTGTCGACAAGCGCACATGACTCAGGTTTTCCAAAACTTAATTTCCAATGCTGTAAAGTTTGGCCCAGAGGAAGGAAATAAAATTACCGTAAGCTGCACTGATGCAGGAGATTCCTACCGGTTCATTGTTCGAGATCAAGGAATAGGAATTGATTCAGCATATAAAGACGAAATATTTGTAGTATTTAAGCGCTTACATAATAGAGGAACTTATTCCGGTTCTGGAATCGGTTTGTCCACTTGTAAAAAGATCGTAGATGATCATGGTGGAAAAATTTGGGTAGAATCAAACATTGGCGAGGGGTCATGTTTCTATTTTACAATTCCCAAAAAACCTATCACCGATGTTGTCCATAAAATGGAAGATGCTCCGCAGTTAGAAGAAGCACTACCTGTATAGTTTTTTCGCTGATCTAGTTTCTGACGATCACAAATTTTTCACTTATTATTTCATGCCTTAGTTTTGCTTTTATAAAATAAAAGCCAGCAGGCCAATTAGCAATATCTAGTCGCTCAGAAAATTTTGAATTCTTAGTAGAAAAAGTTTTCATTACTTGTCCTTCGCTATTGATTATTGCCAATTCAATTGAGCGTCCGGATTCTATATTGTTCAGTTCCACTTGGATCCAATCATTTGCTAAGGTAGGATAGGCAACAATTCTTTTATTTTTAGGAATGGAATGATTAGCAGTGTTGACCATGGTATCTGGAGCCATGGCTAAAATGGAATCTATCGGAAAACTCATAATCGAACGTGCAAAGGTGCCAGCAACCAATTCATTTTTCATTTCATTCCAAACTAAGTCATATACCTGGATAAAAGGCATATTCGAACCAAGTCTTTCCCATTCCAGTCCTGCGTTAATAGTTCCATAAACTCCACCATCGGTAGCAACAAATAGGATAGAATCTCC
>CALGJW010000634.1 GCA_937930025.1 uncultured Saprospiraceae bacterium
ATTAATAAAAAGCCTAAGTACCTCATGATTTTATATTTTAATTGACGCTTTTTTCAAGCCCTAATTCTTTTCCTTTTAATAACATTAGTTCAAATGCTGCTTCGAATTCGTTTTTGCACTCTCCTTCCAAAATAGCTTCTCTTATAGCTGTCTTAATATCACCGACAACTCTAGAAGGTTTTATTCCAAAAGTTTCCATTATTAATTCACCAGTTATTGGAGGTTGCCAATTACGAATTCGATCTTTTTCCTCCAACTCATCCAGCTTTTCCCTTACTAAACGATAGTTAGAGAGATAACGCTGGACCTTTTTGGGATTTTTACTAGTAATATCCGCTTCACAAAGTAACATCAAATCATCAATATCATCTCCTGCATCAAACAGTAATCTTCTTATTGCGGAATCAGTAATATTTTCCTTAGTCAAAGAGATTGGTCGCAAATGAAGTCTAACCAGCTTCTGAACGTACTTCATCTTTCCATCTAAAGGCAAGCGTAACTTCTTGAATATCCTTGGGACCATTGCTGCACCAAGTGCTTCATGACCATGGAAGGTCCATCCAACTTTCGGATCGAAACGCTTAGTTGGTGGTTTTGCAATATCATGTAAAATTGCCGCCCATCTTAGCCAAAGGTCATTTGTCTTTCGGCCAAGATTTTCAAGTACCTCAAGCGTATGATAAAAATTGTCTTTGTGCCCTTTTCCATCCACTCGATCCACACCTTGCAAGGCAGCCATTTCTGGAAAAATAAGCTGTAATAAACCTGTGTTGAATAGATGCTTAAAACCAATGGATGGTTCGATAGCTAAAATAATTTTATGTAACTCTGTAGATATTCTTTCCTGAGAAACTATTTCGATTCGATTCTTATGTCTGCTTATTGCTTCCAAAGTTTCTGCTTCGATTTCGAATCCAAGTTGAGTGGCGAATCGAATTCCACGCATCATTCTCAGAGGATCATCACTGAAAGTTCGGCCAGGTTCGAGTGGTGTCTTTATGAGTTTTTCTTCTAAATGTCTAAGCCCTCCAAAAGGATCGATAATTTCTCCAAAATTTGTTTCATTTAGACTAACCGCTAAAGCATTAATAGTAAAATCTCTTCGATTTTGATCATCTTCTAAAGAACCCGTTTTGACAGAAGGCTTTCTGGAATCCCGACTATACGATTCTTTTCTTGCGCCGACAAACTCCACCTCCAGATCTTTATACAACATCATAGCAGTTCCAAACCTACCATAGACAGTTACTTTGGGTTTGGGAGTAATTTTCTTGGCTATTTCTTTTGCCAATTCAATCCCATCCCCAACGCAAACAATATCTAAGTCTTTGGACTGCCTGCGCAATAACCTATCTCGGACATACCCACCAACGACATACGCTGGATATCCAAGGTCGGCAGACACTGTTTTTACCAAATCAAAAATGGCCTTCTCATGTGGTTGTATATCGAATATCAAATTCTGGAATGATTATTATGCCAATTCGAAATCTGCGTATCGCTCTAAAATCGAATCTAAAGTGTTCATTAATACATCGACGTCATCCTGAGTCACTAACTCTTGCCGAAATGGTTTGATATGCGGGAAGCCGCGAAAGTAATTAGAATAATGTCTACGCATTTCTAAAATACCCAACACTTTCCCTTTCCACTCAATGGAGTGATTCAAATGTTGTTTAGCAGCCGCTACACGTTCTTCAACAGTCGGAGGATTTAATATTTCACCGGTTTTCACATAGTGTTTTATCTCCCTAAAAATCCAAGGGTTTCCAATGCTAGCTCTCCCAATCATCACTCCGTCAACACCATATTTATTCTTATACTCTACTGCCTTTTGGGGAGAATCGATATCTCCATTTCCAAAGACAGGAATATGCAATCGTGGGTTATTTTTTGTCTCAGCGATTAATGACCAATCTGCTTCACCCTTGTACATTTGCTTTCTGGTACGCCCATGAATGGAAATGGCTTTTATCCCTACGTCTTGTAAACGTTCCGCAACTTCGACTATATACTTGGTATTTTCGTCCCAGCCTAATCTTGTTTTTACAGTCACTGGGAGATTAGTTGCATCCACAATTTCTTTAGTCAATTTCACCATTCGATCAATATCCTGAAGAATCCCTGCTCCAGCCATTTTACAAGTGACTTTCTTTACTGGACAACCATAATTGATGTCAAGTAGTTCCGGTTTAGCCTCTTCCACGATTTCAGCAGCGCGCCTCATACTATCTATCTCGGCCCCAAAAATCTGAATACCAATAGGTCGCTCCTCAGGATAAATATCCAGTTTCTGAACAGATTTGGTCGCATCCCGTATTAAACCTTCAACGGAAATGAATTCGGTATACATCATGTCGCAGCCCTGGGCTTTACATAGTGCACGGAAAGGTGGATCGCTGACATCCTCCATAGGTGCCAGTAACAAAGGGAAATCCCCTAGATCGATGTCTGCAATTTTTGCCAAATTCAGGTTGATTAGGCCACAAAATTACCCTGATTTTGGGAGAAAAGCGTGAATTTTTGAACAAATAGAGATTATCAAATAATAATGGGCGAAATTCGATCTAGAGCAATAAAAATTTTACTTTTGCCTCTTTGAAAAAATAAAGTACTACATAGATGATATTAGGAATAGTAATCTGCTTCATAATTGGTTATTTGGCCATTGTTTTTGAACATCCTTTAAAATTAGATAAAACAGTACCAGCCATTATAATGGGGGCAGTTTGCTGGGCACTTATCTCCTTGGGTCATTTGGAGGTAGTGGGTGGAGATCACCACGTTGGGCCGATGGAAGATGTCTTACTGCATCATATTGGAAAGATTGCTGAGATTCTGTTCTTTTTGATTGGAGCGATGACCATTGTTGAGTTAGTTGATTTACATAGAGGTTTTGCGGTGATAACCAGTAGAATTAAAACTACCAAGAAAAGCACAATGCTTTGGTTGATCTGTATTCTTGCATTTTTCCTATCCGCTACCTTAGACAATCTTGCTTCGACAATAGTATTGGTTTCCTTATTAAGACGTTTAATACACGACAGGGAAGAAAGATTGTGGTTTATTTCAATGGCAGTAGTTGCGGCGAATGCCGGTGGCGCTTGGTCACCAATTGGAGATGTTACAACTACGATGCTATGGATTGGGGAAAAGGTGACCACGATCGGCTTAATCAGCAAGCTTGTGCTTCCATCTATTGTTTGTATTGTAGTACCCTGTTTTATCGCTCAGTTCATGCCAGCTTTTAAAGGAACAATTAAGCAGGCACCTGGCATTGACGATGACATTACGCAATCCGAAGAACGATTGCTTTCCAGTAAAGTAATGTTGATGGTTGGAGTTGGTGCATTGGTATTTGTTCCAGTCTTTAAATCTATTACTCACCTTCCACCATATGTAGGTATGATGCTTTCTTTAGGTATCGTTTGGTTAGTATCAGAATACATCCATCCTGAGGAGGACTTTAGTGACGAAAGAAAACATTTATATTCTGCACATACCGCTTTGTCCAGAATTGAATTATCAAGTATACTTTTCTTTTTAGGAATTCTAGTCGCCGTTGCTGCTCTTGAATCTGTCGCGGTAATGGGTCAAGATGGCCACCAAGTAGGTCTTTTAATGAGCATGGCCGAGAAATTAAATCAGGCGGTGCCCAGCCAAAACCTAGTGATCATTATTCTTGGATTTTTATCAGCCATAATAGACAATGTTCCTTTAGTTGCAGCATCCATGGGTATGTATCCAATGGAAACTTTCCCTACAGATGATAGCCTATGGCATTTCATCGCTTATTCCGCCGGTACAGGTGGCTCTATGTTAATCATAGGATCTGCCGCAGGTGTGGCTGCGATGGGAATGGAAAAGATTGATTTTATTTGGTACTTAAAAAATATTGCTTGGTTAGCCCTCGTTGGTTTCTTAGCTGGTGCTGGAGTCTTTATTCTGATGGAAACTTTTCTCTAAATTCGAACTGTGGTAAGAACACTATTCATATTCCTACTTTTGATAACTGTGGGCTGTTTCGGATTTGGCTTTTCTGAAAAGGATCTAATCGGGAATTGGCAGGCCGTGGAAATGACGGAAGGTAAAGACACCTTTGAGTTTGATCTTTCTGAGGTCAAACTAAATTTTGCGGCAAACAAAAAGTACTCTTATCAAGGCAACTTAAACAATGTTGAAGCTGGCAGTTACCATACGATTGGAAAGATGTTGTACACAAAAGATACACTTATTTCGAGTGAGGAAAAAGCAGTGGAGATTATTCAGATTACTAAGGATAGTCTAATTCTGAAGATGCAGGCCGAAGGGAAAATTCGGAATTTAAAGATGATTCGGTTGCGGAAGTCTAGTTAGCGATTAGCTCTGAGATTTTAGCTTTTAGCGATTAGCTTTGAGCGATTAGCTTTGAGCGATTAGCTTTGAGCGATTAGCTTTGAGCGATTAGCTTTGAGCGATTAGCTTTGAGCGATTAGCTTTGAGCTTTGAG
>CALGJW010000635.1 GCA_937930025.1 uncultured Saprospiraceae bacterium
TGGTAATAAGAATATGCATGCACGCGTAGCAGCTGTTCCAGTTATTAAGGAAGTGACTGATGTGGTGATTACGGATGACTTGTCGGTAGAAGAAGCGGCAACTACAGAGGAGATAGAATTAGAGATGTTAGCAAACGAAACAACAATTGCTATTGAAGATGCTACTGATGAAATTCCAGAGGAAGCAATGGAAATTTCAGATTTAGAGATTAGTCCAGAGGAAACACTCTCAGAGGTTGAAGAGGCAACTGAAGGCATAGTCTTGGGTAGTCGTTCTACTGAAGAAGTGGTGGAGGAAAATACAGAAGCAGCAACGGTTGAAGAAGAGCCAATTGAAAATCCTTTTTCTAAATATAAGAAAGATGATTTAAAAATAATAGAAGGAATTGGTCCCAAAATTTCAATTGTTTTGACTAATGCTGGTCTTTATACTTGGCAAAAATTAGCAGATAGTAATGTTGATGAATTGAAAAAAATATTAGCTAAGGCTGGTAATCGTTTCAAAATACATGATCCGTCAACTTGGCCACAGCAAGCAGAATTTGCAGCAAAGGCTAATTGGACAAAACTGAAAGAATACCAAGATTACTTAGTCGGCGGTAAAGATGTCGCTGGATAATTTATTTACAGAAACTTAGTTTTCTACTAAAATGGGTTGTTGTTCGAAAGAATGACAACCCATTTTTTCTTTTTATCGAAGAAAAACATGCGATTATAGAAAAGAAGGTGGATTTTGATTTGAAAGTTGGATATTCGTTCTCATTAGTTATTAGTTACTTTGCCATGAATATAATAACCAATAACAGAATAACCAATAACAAAAATCAAAAATCAAAAACCTAAACCGTTCCTTTAATAATCCTAAGAAAATACAATTACATTACAATTTACCAACAATGAGTATTCTAACACTTGAAAACGTAGTCAAAAATTACGATAAACACTGCGCAGTGGATAACGTAAGTTTTGCCGTACCCAAAGGCTCTATTTACGGATTATTAGGTCCTAATGGCGCTGGAAAAACTTCTCTTATTCGTATCATCACGACGATAACTCGTGCGGATAGCGGACAAGTCTATTTGGACGGAGAAAGACTTAACGCAAATCACCCTACTCAGATTGGCTATATGCCTGAAGAACGTGGACTTTACAAAAAAATGAAAGTTGGTGAACAGTTGATGTACCTCGCACAACTCAAAGGTATGCCAAAGCGAGAAGCTAAGAAGAATTTAATGGAATGGCTTGAAAAATTTGAAATAACCGATTGGTGGGGAAAGAAGGTTGAAGAATTGTCTAAAGGAATGCAGCAAAAAATTCAGTTTATCGCGACGGTAGTACATCGCCCTAAGTTGTTAATTTTGGATGAGCCATTCTCAGGACTTGACCCGATTAATGCGAATTTGATTAAGGATGAAATATATCAACTCAACAAGGAAGGAAGCAGTATCATTTTCTCTACTCACCGTATGGAACAGGTAGAAGAGATCTGTGAATATATTTCTCTAATCAACCAAGGAAAGAATGTTTTGAGTGGTAAAGTCGCGGATGTCAAGCAAGATTTTAAGCAACATTTGTTTAGTATTGGATATTCGGGAGACTTACCTGCTGAACTGGTAATGCAAGACGCCGAAAATGCTAATTTTGAGATAGTAGAACGCAAGGAGCAAGAACTTTTAGTGAAAATTGAAAGCGATGAAGCATCTAATGCTCTATTACAATATTTGATTCAAAAAGGAGTACATATTCGCGCTTTTCATGAGATTTTGCCCACATTGAACGAAATATTTATTCGTCAAGTAAATGGTGAAAGTCCTGTCAAGTAAACCAAAACTTAAAACCAAGTGAGTTTTTCTAAAACTCACATAGCAAGATAAAAATGAATAAACTTTGGCTTATATTTCAACGAGAATTTTTGGTTAGGGTAAAGAAACGTAGCTTTATTTTAACAACATTATTAACTCCTTTTGCTTTTGCTCTGATTATGATAGTCCCGCCAATGATTGGGCAAATGGGAGACAATGGGATGAAACGTTTAGCAGTCTTAGATGAGTCGGGAGTCGTCATGCAACGAGATAACTCAGGTAAGGTTATTGCGCCGATTGCAGATACAAAGAGTATAACTTTTAAACCCGTCGAGACGCAACTTACAGATTTGCAAAAGAGTTATCAGGAAGACGGTTTTGATGGCATTGTCTATATTCCCGAATTAGCGAGTAATGATGCTGCGATAAGGATACAGTATTTTTCTGAGGGGCAATTATCTATGGGAGATAAGCGGACGATTGAGAAAAAAATTGAAAAGAAATTTGAAAGTAAAAAGATTAAAGATGCAGGATTTGAAGAAAAAATGATAGAGCAGTTTCAAGCAGATGTTGCCTTAAATCAAAAGCAAATTTATCTGGACGAAGCTGGAAATGTGATAGAAAAAGACAAGCAAAATGGCGCAGAAATTGCCACGGCAATGGGTTTCTTTATGGCATTTATCATTTATATCATTCTTATCGTTTATGGGATGCAGGTTATGCGATCGGTAATGGAAGAGAAGATGAATCGGATTGTAGAAGTAGTCATTTCATCTGTCAAACCATTCCAATTAATGCTTGGAAAAATTTTAGGTGTAAGTGCCGTTGGTATCTTACAATTATTAATTTGGGCTGGTTTAATTTTTGGAATTATTTTATTGGTTCCTTTATTTTTCGGAATTGATCCTTCGCAGACTCAAGGAATGAGTGAGATGTCAGCAGCGGAGCAAGAGACGATGATTGATTATACCAATCAACTTATTATTAGTTTGTCTCAACAAAATTGGGGTTTCATTCTTCCAGTTTTCTTAGTTTACTTCTTAGGTGGATACTTTATTTATGCGGCATTATTTGCGGCGGTAGGTTCTGCAGTTGGTGATGATTTGGGCGAAAGTCAGAGTTTGACTATGCCGATTATGATACCCGTTATTTTGAGTATTTCCTTTATGCCAGCAGTGATTGATAATCCAGATGGACCACTGGCGTTTTGGTTATCTATGATACCTTTCTTCTCTCCAATCATTATGCCTGCGCGTCTACCGTTTGAGCCGCCACTTTGGGAAGTTTTACTTTCGGGAGCAATCTTAATAGCGACTGCCTTCTTCTTTATCTGGTTAGCTGGTAGAATTTATCGTGTCGGAATTTTAATGTATGGTAAGAAAGTTACCTTTAAGGAATTGGGGAAATGGTTGTTTTATAAAGATTAGAAATTGCTTGATTTGTTTGTTCTGGTTTGAATAATTCGACTTGTTTGAATAATTTTACCATTCATATTTCCTACTTCATATTTCATATTTAAAAAAAATGCGCACAGTCATTCAAAGAGTATCAGAAGCATCCGTCACTATTGAAGGAAAAGTGAAAGCTGAAATAGAAGCAGGCTTACTTATTCTTCTCGGTATTGAGCCAGAAGATAAAGAAGAAGACATTCAATGGCTCTGCAAAAAGATTGCGAATCTGAGAATTTTTGATGACGAAAATGGTGTAATGAACAAATCTGTACAAGATATTGACGGAAATATCATCGTTGTTAGTCAATTTACCCTACATGCTAGTACCAAAAAGGGAAATCGTCCGTCTTATATACGAGCGGCAAAACCGGATATTGCAATTCCTTTATATGAACACTTTGTGCGACTATTGGGATTTGAAACAAAAAAGCCTATTCAGACAGGAGAATTTGGTGCAGATATGAAAGTAAGATTGTTGAACGACGGACCTGTAACCATATTGATGGACAGTAAAGATAAACAATAGCTTTTTTTAGTTGACAGTTGTCAGTTGATGGTGAAAGCGTCTCAGGAAATATGATTTTTTACGAAAAGACTATAACAAAAAAATAAGAATTTGATGAGAACTAAGCTTCTTGAGAATTTGTTTAAAAAAGTACATATATTTGGGGAAAGAATATTAGAAAAGAAACATTAGAAGTCAAAAATCTAATGTCTACTATTCAACATCTTTTATCTCATTCTTCATTAAAACTAAAACTTCTTTATCAAATCCAAGGCAAAGGAAAAATAGAGTTGAAAGCGACCGATAGGAAGCGTCGAATTTAATTTTCATTTGGCATAAGAACGGATTTTGAGGAAGAACAAAACTAAGATTCATGGCAAAAAATATGTTCAGCGGCGGCGGAAATCCTTTCTTAAACGAGGATAAAATGCGCGAAGCTGCTAAAAC
>CALGJW010000636.1 GCA_937930025.1 uncultured Saprospiraceae bacterium
ATTTCTTTCCAACCAAAATCGAATTAGGGAATATCAATCTGCTAATGACTAATAAGAGATAGACATTAAAAATCGGAATAGAATCATTGAAGTCTGTAGAAAAAATCCAAGGAAACCAATATTGACTTGTGATCAATAATATTATCGAAACAGGAAAAAGTAAGTGCATCAGCAAGGCTGATTTCTTTTTGATTTGACCCAATGCAAAAGCTTCGGATTTAGCCACCTCCGGAATTAGCGCCGCACCAAAAGCCATGCTCAAGGCAGTGACAAAAGGTAACTCTCTAGCTCCATATCGAAAGATCGCAAAGGTTGATTCGTCCTTAAAGACATTACCTACCAACCAGTTGTCAAAAAACAAAGTAAAACTCCCCATCAAAGCAACGCCCATCAATGGAATTACTATTTTCCAATACGGCGCGAATAAGGATGAATCAAAGCGAGGTAATCCTTTTCTAAATACTAATCTAAGTGTCCAAAGGTGCTTTACTATTCCAAGGATCAATAGGCAAATAAAACTTTCGCGCAAGGTATAGCCTAAATAAATGGGCAGTACTATTCCTAAGAATTGAAGCCCAAAGGAAAGGATTCCAAAAGTAAAGATGTGCTTTGGTCGATTGTCTAATAAATAGATATACTCAACCAGATAAGTCGGTAAGCTAATGACAAAAAAACCGAAGTAATACCAAAAGTAAGGAACCTCCAATTGCCCTGTCAATAAGGGAAGCAGCCATGTTTTTCCCAATAAAAATAACAACAATAAAAAAAGACCTGCTCCAAATATAACTAGATAGGTATTAAAAATAAGGTCTTTCTTTTGGTTGAATTCTAAGCCGGGATACATGGGCAATAAGCCTTGCAGCATACTGCTAACCCAAAACAAACTTAGAGCGGTTCCAAGAAAAAGTAGAATTTCAAAATTACCAATGGTTTCTAGACTCAGGCCAGACTTAGCTAGAAAAATGCCTGTCAGAATAATGCTCCCTTGCCGCATTAATTGAAATGCTTGCAACGCTTTTACATTGGTTAATGCGAGGGATATTTTCAATCGTTGGTTTTAGATTTTTCTTACAAGATTTCTTCTTTTTCAATAAAGGTAACGCCATAGTCTTCTAGTTCAGTCAGAACTGGATCGTACACTTCCTTCATTACAGGTATATTTACTCCTTTAGATGTAATTTTTCCTTGCATCACATTTTTCACAAAGATTCCCAGTGGTAAACCCACTAATCGAGACATGGCGGTATCTACCTGATCATGTCCCTTCAAAACTAAGGTTGAAGTCAATTTTCGTTCTGTTCCATCCAGCGTATATTCAAATTCATGCTGCATGATGATCATGTCTTTATCATCCGGTTTGAGCTTCCATTTTTCTAATAAAAGACGCTCCAGTATTAAGGCTGGTGTTGCTTGATCGAGATTGATTCTCTTTTGAGAAAACAAGCCGAGCCAATCCAATTTTTTCATAACTGGAGAATGCATGTCTTCTTCTAAAAAAGCGGCACATCGTTCTTTTACACTTAAGCCTTTTTTCTGATAATGACCTAAATAAGCTTCTATCAAAGCATGATAGGTAAGGTCCTGAGATTCCAGCAAGGGAAAGGAACCATCTGTTATTCCTAGTTGAACCAAGGCGTTCCAAGCATCACAAAAACCTAAATGTCTGATTGTTCCGCGAAGGATGGTATCCGTATTTTGAAGGCCATAAATTTCACGATACAATAGGGAATCTCGATTAGCATAAACTTCGTAATCTCCCATTCCTTGAATATCCACCGTCCAATATTGTTCAAACAATCGATTATAAGGAATGTATTTAAACTTATCGTCTTCCAAATATTGAGCTGTACCCTGCCCTGCTAAAACAACATTTCTTGGATTCCAAGTGAATTTATAGTGCCAAGGATTGTCATCACTTTCTGGTGCAATCAATCCGCCGGTGTATGATTTAAAACTTGTGAGTATTCCGCCTTTCGCTTTTATCTCATCGATCTTTTGCATGGCTGACATATGATCTATTCCTGGATCTAGCCCCATTTCACCCATGAAAATTAATTCCCGGTCTCGGGCTTCATCTCCTAATCGATACAATTCTTTCGAAACATAAGACGCTGTGATCAAATGCTTTTTCAAGCGAATGCAA
This sequence comes from uncultured Saprospiraceae bacterium, assembly GCA_937930025.1. Classification (GTDB taxonomy): domain Bacteria; phylum Bacteroidota; class Bacteroidia; order Chitinophagales; family Saprospiraceae; genus JABDJM01. The sequence continues at coordinate 2,144 of CALGJW010000636.1, forward strand.
TCATGTGCGACTTCCAAATGCAAATGCGCTGGTAAAAGTGAAACGACAACATCCGTTCTTTCTATTAATTCTTGACGATCATTTGCTTTAGTGACATCAAGCCAAGTTGCTCGACCATTAGGATGATCACCTACTTTTGCTTTCGCTACTTCGACATTAGAATCTGCCACGGTAACAAACCAGCCAAACTCTTTGGCTTGTTTTAAAACATAACCAATCAATGCCGTAGCTGAGCGACCTGCTCCAATAACTAGGATATTTTTCATTCCAAAATTTAAATTATAGCAGGCCAAACCTGCATAGTCTTATTTGAAGGACAAATTAAGTTCCATTTTTTGAATTCTGGGTGAATTTGCAACAAAATACCTTAACTTCCTTTTCATATTCATAGACATGATGCAAAAACGACAAATTACATGTGAGATTGCAATTGCCAAGGAATTAGCTGAATTATCCGCTGAAGATTTCAAATTGGTTTCAGAAGCTAAGGCTGCTTTAAACCTTTCGTATTCCCCGTACTCTAAATTTAAAGTTGGGGCAGCTGCTCAGTTGAATGATGGGTCCATAATCCAAGGAGCAAATCAAGAAAATGCCTCATATCCTTTATGTCTTTGTGCAGAACGGGTTGTTTTGGCCGCTGTTTCAAGTAGTCATTCTGACAAAAAGGTTGAGTCTATGGCCATTATGGTACATAATCCGACCCAAGCTTTGGAAGAGCCTGCTTCTCCATGCGGAGCTTGTCGACAAGTTTTATCTGAATCCGAGGATCGTCAAAATGCTCCTATCCGACTATTACTATGTACTGAGGCTGGTGAAACTTGGATTATAAACAGCGTCAAGGATATATTGCCATTATCTTTTAAGGGTGATCTTTTGCCTTAATTTTTTGAAGACAAATATCTATTGGCTTTCTCAAGGTCCTCGGGAGTATCTATTCCGAAAGACACTTCCTCTACTTCGATTATTCCAATGTTATAGTCGTTTTCCATCCAAGACAATTGCTCTAATTTCTCCATTTCCGCCCATTTGCTCGTAGGTAACTTTGCTAGTTCCAATAAAACCTCAATTTTAAAAGCATATATCCCTAAGTGCTGGAAATAACCATGCTCCACAATTGATTTTCCTTTAAGCTGATCTCTAAGAAAAGGAATCGGGGCTCTACTAAAATATTGGGCTTTCCCTTTGGAATGAACAACCTTAACAACATTAGGATTAATAATTTCTGCTTCCTCTTTAATCTGGGTACAAAGGGTGGCTATGGAAAAAGTGGTATTGCTTTTTAAATGATCAATTAATTGATCCAAGTATTTCGGATTGACAAATGGTTCGTCCCCTTGTACATTAATCACTACGTCAAAATTTTCTTGTTGTAAGATTCGGGCCACTTCAGCTACTCGTTTTGTCCCCGTCTCATGTTGATCTGATGTCATTATCACTTCCGCACCCCAAGATTGACCTGCCTCTAGGATTTTTCTATGATCTGTGGCGATGATTACTTTGGAAACAGATTTTGCCGCGCTAGCTCTTTCCCAAACATGTCTTAAGACCGGTTTATCTCCCAATTCCGCTAATAATTTCCCTGGAAATCTTGAAGAAGCAAATCTTGCAGGGATAATCACCAGAGTTTTCATAAATTTATGCCGTATTTGAATTTTTACTATGAAACACACACTTACCCTCCTGGGCTTATGCTTAGCTGTGCTATGCAATGCCCAATCAGCTTCAACACCGAAGCAAGATAGCATATTTATAGACTTTGATGAATATGGCCAAAAGGTTATAACGCATACTATTCAACAAGATGAAACGCTTTACAGCTTATCTAGATTTTATGGTATGTCTATGGACCAGCTTTATGCCAACAACCCAAGTTTCAAGCAAAATACTTGGGAAATTGGCGATAAGCTCATCATTCCATTACCGAATCGAGCCATTATTAGATATATGGATCAAGAGAAGCCCTCAAAAGATTTAATTCCCCTTTATTATCAAGCAAAAAAGGGTGATACCATGTATGGAATTGCGAAGAAGCAATTCAAAATGCCGGTTGAGGATTTATTGGTTAAAAACGGATTGAAGACCAATACATTGAGTCTTGAGCAAATACTATTGGTAGGTTGGATGAGAAATGATGGAATTGATTCTGAATGGAGGATAGGAAATCAAGGTCCGTTATTTTATTCTAACCAACAATTAGGAGAGTTGTTTGAAAAAGGTAAGTCGACCAATGGCGAAATTTACGCGCATGGGATGGCTTATTGGGATACGAAGGGAAATAGTTCAGGTGCGCTGTACACTCTTCATCGAACTGCCGCGATCAATTCTACTATTGCCGTTCATAATCCTATGAATGAAAAGACCGTGCATGTCAAAGTAATCGGTCGAATTCCCGAAAATGTATACCCAGATAAAGTGATGATCGTAATTTCTCCGAAAGCAGCTCATTTATTAGGGGCATTAGATGGACAATTCTTCGTTAAAGTGCGATATTTGCACTAAATTCTGACAATGTACTATAACAATATATTAGAGACTATCGGTAACACTCCTTTAGTTAAAATCAATAGAGTGTCTACTGATGTGCCAGCTTTGGTTTTGTGTAAAGTGGAAACTTCTAACCCTGGCCATTCAATCAAAGATCGAATGGCCTTGAAAATGTTTGAAGATGCCATAGCTGCTGACAAGATAAAGCCTGGTGGAACTATCATAGAATGTACCTCTGGAAACACAGGTATGGGATTGGCATTGGCAGCAGCTGTTCACGGCTACAAAACTATTTTCACTACAAGTGATAAGCAATCCAAAGAGAAAATGGATATCCTTAGAGCGATGGGATCTGAAGTAATAGTTTGTCCAACAAATGTGACGCCAGATGATCCGCGGTCTTACTACTCAGTAGCTGAAAGATTAAGCCAGGAAATCCCAAACTCTTTTTGGGTCAATCAATATGATAACCT
>CALGJW010000637.1 GCA_937930025.1 uncultured Saprospiraceae bacterium
GTGGTGCTTACGCAAACTAATTTTAAATAACCTATTAAATTTTAGAGATGAAACAGAAAATAATTTTTTCCATTTTCCTTGCAGTGCTGACTTTGGGATCATCCTGCAAAGCTCAAAAGGAAACAGTGAATTCCAATCAACCCGTCAACGAAAGAAATAAAAAAGGGCCACCTTCAATTGATGAGATTTTCAAAATGGACAGCAATGCTGATGGGAAGCTGTCAAAGTCAGAGATTAAAGGGCCTCTTTTAAGACAATTTGATACCATTGATTCCAATAAGGATGGTTTTATCACGAAAGAAGAACTTCAGAACGCCCCTAAACCTAATAGGGGACAGGGACCTCGAAAAGGATAATCATTGTTAATTGTTTCCAGAGATTGATATATCGTCAATTTCTGGAAACACCATTGTTTAAAATTAATTTATCAAAAAAACTAGATTATGACCAGATGTATTTTATCACTTTGCCTATGCCTGTTTTTCTTTTCTGCTAGTGCACATCAAGCTGACCTTTCATCAACACTATTGGTGGAACAAGAAAATAACAGTTGGATCCTTCAGGTAAGGTCGCCGTTAACCGCTTTTGAATTTGAAATAGAAAAAAAATATGGCCCATCAGCTTATACTTCCGCGGAAGAATTTCAAGAATTGGTTGTTCAGCTTTTACAAGAACATGTTTCTATTCTTTTTAATGAACATGAGATGGGGGTACTTGAAGGTGGTTTGGTGAAACTAGGCCACGAAACTAATGTCATTTTTAAAGTGTCGGGCGTCCCCAAAGAATTTGACAACTTAAAGGTTAAAAACAGTACGTTTAAAGATATTCGTAGGAATCAAAGTGCTTTGGTTATTATGAAAAAAGGGTTTACCCAAAAGCAATTTGTTCTAAATAATGAAAATCAACACACTGCTCAATTGGCTGTGAAAAATGCACAATTTGTTTCTTTAAACCCAACAAGTGAAAAGGCGATGGTCGCCTTGCCGAATGTTTTTGTAGGCATTGCTTTGGCCGGCTTCTTAGGGTTATTCTTACTCCTGAGGTTTAGGCCTAAAAAAGCTAACGTCCAGAATTTTAAAAATGAGGTGCCTGACAAGCTTTACATCAGGTAATTGTAAATAAGACCTGTTTTTTGCAAAAAACCTCAATCATGAAACTAATGATTTCTTCAATCCTGATGTTCTCTTCTGATTTCTATAGTCTGTTGTAAATTATATTCAATTCGATTAAATGTTTATTTTTTTATTAAAAATTAAAATGTTATTAGTATATTATGCACGAATTATAGGTGTTGTTGTAAAACTCCAATATGAAACATAGATTCAACGTAAGCTTTCATGACCCATCCGTTGATGTTCTTGTTATTGGTTGATAACGTTAATCAAAAATATATTAAAGCTGATAAAATCCATATTGATTACTTTATTTTCTATTCCAATTTACTGAACGGTAGTGATTCAGTAGAATTGTGATTGTAAGGCAATTTGATTTTATCCAATCTGGCATTGATCAATACGATTTTTATTTTTAAATTTATCAACAAATGATATCGAGAAAACGAAACAGAATTCGGAAAACCCTCCCTTCTTATGTAATCTGCAAATATTGTGAAGGAAAGGTGATTGAAGAAATGGAGGACACCTATATTGAGTTCTTTTTTTTAGAATTAAATAAAAAAAGAGAATATTTTCTCATCTGTGAAGCCTGTAGCAGATATCTTTATCAGTATGAATTGAAAAAATTACCAAGGGAAGAATATAAAGAACGAAAATATACTGACGGCTCAATCAAAAAAGAGTATATTGAAAGAAGTGATCATGGTATGATAAAGGAAACCGTTTACGAAACGAAAAACAAATTACCACAAACTGGAGATCCAGAATTACTTTCAATGACGATAATAGGCGTAATGGCCTTAATGTCAAAATATGATACCTCCATAAACATTCGTAATTCACAAAATTACAGCTATATCAAAGAAAGTTATAAAGAACAGGAGTTGTCAATGAATACCATTGAAAATTTGATATTGGAAAAAAGTGAAGAGGAAGCTAAGCTAGCAGTAGTTGCTCTTTTTAAGAAATGTATCAAGAAATTTAATAAGTCTGAATTGAACTTTATGATGAGCCAAAGTTTGGGGTTGACGAAGGATCAACTTGTATTGAATTACAAGGTTAATGATTTCATTCGAATGCTGTTATTAGAAATGGGTTATGGAGAATTGGAACTAGAATCCAACATATTTAATTTTAGAACAAAATGGATGGGATAGTAGGTTCGAAAAAAGGTGCGGCTTATCGAACCTTGGACATCTTAGATATCCTTACAAATTGTTTATATTGCAGGGTGTTAAATTTGAATAATTTTTCAATAAAGAAAATAAATGTGGTTTGAAAAGTTAACGGGATTCAGAGAAAAATCTCCTCGAGATGTAAGAAACAAACTTCTAATTGAGGGCGATTCTTTTGTTTCAACTGTAAACAACCGTCGATTTACATTTGGTAAATTAGAGATAGCAACCTTAGAACAGCTCAGGCAAAATAGCCTGAAAAAAGAAAAATTTAAAGGAGCAATTCAATTAAGTGAAGTCGTTGCCAATGTTCAAGAACTGCATCTTTCGCCAGAAAACTCCAATGCCCTTTTCCAAGCTGCCTCCCAATTCAATCTTCTAGAAATGGTTGGCCCTGATGTAACGCCTGAACAAGGGATTGATCGATATGAAAATGACCGCACCCAAGGTCCAGCCTGTGCAATTGCTTGTGGTGCAGGGACTATCTTTAGGAATTATTTTGTAAAAATCGATAATCAAATTGGACAAACTTCAACCCATCAAATTGATTGTCTAGATTTGATTGGTCAAGAACTTGGAAATGACCAGTCTGATCTTTGGTCAATGGAAAACGGTTATGCACTAATTGACCAAGAAGGGCTACTAAAGATTAATCAACAACTTGAAATACTAACAGATACACAACGGGAAAACTTAAAAGGAAAGCTCAAACTTGGGATACAGTGGAACACTGAAGTTACCTTGGCGAATAACAAGCAGAAGGTGTCTCAGATTTATTGTTCTGCATTGCCCGTAGCCTATTGCGAAACGGAATCAACGTATTGGGAGCCTTTTGCAAGGGTGATTTTGGAGGCAACCTACGAAGCTACCCTTTTTGCAGCTTTAATTAATAAAGATCAAACCCAATCAAACGTAGTCTACCTGACTCTAGTCGGCGGTGGAGCATTTGGGAATGAAGAACATTGGATTTTAGAAGCTCTAGAGAAAGCGTTGAACAATTTTAAAAATGTGCCATTGGATGTAAAGGTGGTTAGTTATGGAAGATCAAATCCAAGATTATTAGAGTTGATCAATAAGTTCTAAGAAAATGAATTGCTTGAGCGAAAGATCGTCCAAGAAATAGGGTAGAAAAGACCCTGTCTTTTCGAAAATAAAAAGGATAATTCTATCAAATAAATATTG